>DAOKZM010000322.1:0-4055 GCA_035325665.1 Thermomicrobiales bacterium
GTTCGTGGTCAACGTCCTCGCCCGCCGCCAGGTCGCGCTGGGCGAGCGGTTCGCCGGCCGTGCGCCACTCGTCTCGGCCGAGTTTGCCGGGGTTCCGTTCGCCTCGGGGATCGACGGCGCGCCACTGCTCGACGGCTGCGTCGCCTGGCTCGAGTGCCGCCGCCATGCCACGTATCCCGGTGGCGATCACACGATCCTCGTCGGTGAGGTCGTCGATGCGCGGCTCGGCGACGACGACGACCCGCTGGTCTTCTTCACTGGCGACTACACGTCGCTGACCTGGGGCTAGCGTCGGAGGGGCGGCCCGTCATGCAGGCGGGCCATCGCGTAGGCGTCGACGTACTCGCCGAGCCGGAAGCCGAACGCGCGTAGCGTCCCCTCGATCTCGAAGCCGAACGACTCGTAGAGGCGGATCGCCGGGGCGTTGTCGGTGTAGACCTCCACCTCCAGGCGGCGGAGCGTGTACCAGTTGTCGGCCAGATCGACCGCTGTCGCCAGCAGAAGCCTGCCGATGCCCTGGCCTTGCAAGTCGCGCTGGACCGCCATGCCGAGCGAGCCAACGTGGGCGCGTCGACGCGTGTAGAGAGTCAGCCCCAGCAGCCCGACCGGCTCGCCGTCCAGCTCGGCAACCAGCGTGCGCTGCGTCGGCGACTGGCGGACCCAGTCGGCGCGTTCGGCGTCGGTCGTGAAGGGGACCTGGAGCAGGCTGGCGGCCACCTCGGGATCGTTGTGCATGGCGTTGAGCGCCGGGATGTCGGAGGGCTGGAACTCGCGGATAAACGCGCTAGACGTTCGCATCATCTCCCCTCCTGACCGCTGGCGGCTCGGGCGACGACGATGTTTGCCGCCGCGAGCGCGAAAAAGAACAGGGCCAGGCCCGCCTGGCGCAGCGCGTCGATGAGCCGGTCGCCGCTGAAGCTGATGATCGCGAACAGCAACTGGAGCAGCGCGGTAACGATGAGGAAGAACGCGATCGCCGTAAACGGTAGACCGGCGACGCCGCCGAAGACGTCCGGTCTCACCCGCCCGCTGGACTGACGCGCGACGCGAGCGTGCAGCCCGGCGTAGCGATACCAGATGAGGCCGGCCAAACCCGTCAGAACGATGACTAGGATGAATCCGGTAACAACGAACGGGACCCCGACGATCAGGTTGATCAGACGATTGACGAGCGATGCCAGCGCCAGGAGGACGAGCGCGCCGACGATGCCGGCCGTATTGATCGCAGCCAGCCGCGCGCCATCCGCAGTAGCGCCGCCACGCGGCGCGAGGATGCCCCAGACCTGTCGAGAGAACGTCTCCGGTCCGCCGGTATAGCTCACGTGACTCCATCCCTGTCGTGGTATCAAGCCGGGATCCGGCCGGCCGATTTTACCCGGAACGCCGGATCGCGGTTGCTATACTCGGCAGGATTCACGCATGGCGGCGCGGCCGTGGCCGCGGTCCCATGCGACGAAAGTGAGGACATCATGGGAGGGACGCGCAACGTCCTCGTGCTGGTCGTCGCGCTCGGCATCCTCGGCGTGATCCTGGCGCTGCTCTACCGTTCGGTCAGCCACGAGGATCTTCCTGAGGACGAGTGGCTCGACTTCGAGCACCCCTGACGGCGCTAGTCCGGCTGGAGCGCCGCGCGAAGCACGCCGAGTCTCCTCCGGACGGCCGCCACGACTGACTCCAGCGGAACGACCTCGGCGTCGGCCGGCGCCTGGTCTCGCTGCTTGACCTCGACGCCGCCTGCTTTGAGCGACCGGCTGCTGACGGTGAGCCGGATCGGGATGCCGATCAGATCGGCGTCGGCGAACTTCACCCCCGCCGACTCGTCGCGGTCGTCGTAGAGCACCTCGACTCCCTCAGCCGACAGTTCCCGATAGGCGGCGTCGGCGACCGAGCGCGCCTCCTCGTCGTTGCCGATCAGGACCAGATGCGCCTCGAACGGCGCGACCGACGCTGGCCAGCGCAATCCGCGGTCGTCGTGGTGGTGCTCGGCCAGCGCCGCGAGCATCCGCGAGACGCCGAACCCGTAGGAGCCCATGACCATGACCCGATCCTCGTCGTTCTCGTCGAGGTAGGTCGCCTTCAGCGGCGCCGAGTACGTCGTCCCCAGCTTGAAGATGTTGCCGACCTCGATGCCGCGCGTCTCGTCGAGCGCCGAACCGCAGACCGGGCAGGGGTCGCCGGCCTCGACCATCATGACGTCGGCGACGTAGTCCGGTTCGTAGTCGCGCCCCAGGTTGACGTTGACCAGGTGGTAGCCCTCGCGGTTGGCGCCGGCCACGAGGTTCGGCGCGCGGGCCGACTCGTCCGCCACGACGACCGCGTCGCGGAGCCCGACTGGTGACGCATACCCCGGCACCGCGCCGCTTGCGCGGATCAGATCGTCGCTGGCCGGCGCCAGCCGTGCCGCGCCGAGCAGGTTGGCCAGCTTGATCTCGTTCACCGAGCGGTCGCCGCGAATGACCACGAAGACGAGCTTCCCGTCCGCCTCGTAGAAGACCGCCTTGGCGGTCCGGTCGCGGCCGACGCCGAGGTGGCTCGCGACCGCCTCGATCGTCGTCGCGTTCGGTGTCTCGACTGCCTCGGCCGGCAGCGGCGTCTCATCCGGCAGCGGCAGCGTCGTGCGGGCGACCTCGCGGTTGGCCGCGTACCCGCACGACTGACAGGTCAGCAGGACGTCCTCGCCCGCGTCGGCGACGAGCATGTACTCGTGCGACCCTTCGCCGCCCATGATGCCCGAGGCGGACTCGACGACCAGCACGTCGATCCCGCAGCGGGCGAAGGCACGCAAGTAGGCGCGATGGCAATCCTCGTAGAACCGCTGGAGGTCGTCGCGGTCGGTGTGGAACGAGTAGGCGTCCTTCATCAGGAACTCGCGCCCGCGCAGCAGTCCCGCGCGCGGGCGCGGCTCGTCGCGAAACTTCGTCTGGATCTGGAAGAACTGGACGGGCAGTTGGCGATACGAGCGCACCTCGCGTCGCACGAGGTCGGTCGCGACCTCCTCGTGGGTCATCGCCAGGACCATCTCGCGCTCGCCGCGGTCGGTGAACCGGACGAGCTCGTCGCCGATGTCGTACCAGCGGCCCGTCTCCTGCCAGAGGTCGGCCGGGTGGACGACCGGCATCGCCAGCTCGTGGCAGTCAATGCGCTCCATCTCCTCGCGGATGATTCGCTCGATCTTGCGGATCGATCGCCAGCCGAGCGGCAGGTACGAGTGAATACCCGCGCCGAGCTGGCGGACGAAGCCGGCGCGGATCAGCAGCGCGGCGCTGGTCGTGTCGGTGCCGGCCGGTGCGTCGCGTCGAGTCTTCCCGAACAAGCCGCTGTAGCGCATCTACCCCTCCTCCAGTCGGCGGAACTGTAGCAGAGGCCAGGGTCGGCCGGCGCGCGGCCCTGGCCTCGATCTCAGGCGCGCTACGGAGCCAGCCGGTTGATGTCGCGCGGGAAGGCGGTGACCTCGCGGACGTTGCCCGCGCCGACGAGCTGGGCGACGAAGCGCTCAAGCCCGATAGCGCAGCCGCCCTCCGGCGGCATCCCGAAGCGGAAGGCGTCCAGATACCCAGCAAACGGCGCCGGGTCGATGCCGCGCGCCGCCATCGTCGCGACCAGCCGGTCGTAGCGATGCTCGCGCTGGCCGCCGGTGATCAGCTCCAAGCCGCGGAAGAGCAGGTCGAACGAGCTGGAAACGGTCAGGTTTTCCGGATCGGGCATCGTGTAGAACGGGCGCTTGGCGGTCGGATATCCCTCGACGAACAGGAATTCGCTGCCGTGCGTTCGCCTGGCCCACTCGCCGAGCCAGCGTTCGTGCTGTGGCGACAGGTCGGGCTCGCCGCGCGCGTCCTCGCCGAACTCGCGCAGGACGATCTCCTGCGCCTCGCGGAACGTCACGACCGGGATGTCGCCGATGGCAGGCAGCGTCACCCCGAGCGTTTCGAGTTCCCCCGTAGCCGTATCGGCCAGGCCGCCGAGCATCTCGCGGAGCACCTCGGTCACCAGCGCCATGACGTTGCGGTGGTCGCGGACGAACCCCACCTCCAGGTCGAGCGACACGTACTCGTTCA
>DAOKZM010000322.1:4065-4340 GCA_035325665.1 Thermomicrobiales bacterium
CAGATGCCGCGTCGTCGCGTGCGGCTCGGCTCGGAAGACCGGTGCGACCTCGTAGACCCGCTCGTGGACGCCGACCATGATCTGCTTGTAGAGCTGCGGCGACTGAGCGAGGTAGGCCGTCCGGCCGAAGTACTCTACCGGGAAGACGTTCGCGCCGCCCTCGGTTGCCGAGCCGACGATCTTCGGCGTGAAGATCTCGACGAATCCACGCCGGTCGAGGGCGGCGCGGTAGCCGGCGACGAGCCGGGCAGTCAGCGCAAGCGCGGCGCGCTTCG
>DAOKZM010000323.1:0-4325 GCA_035325665.1 Thermomicrobiales bacterium
GTGGAACTGTCGGAGGTGAAAGCAAGCAGCACGGAGACTCGACTGACCTTCCGCATCAAGGATGCCGATTCGCAACGCGAGCCAGACATCGCTCGGCTGCTCCCGCCTGGCCCAACGGATCTGAAGCTGACGGGCCTTGCGTGGGCGGGCGAGGCGGTGGGATCGATGGATACAGTCCTGGATGAGACGTCGACCGCTGTTCCGAAGCCGATCGTCGGCTACGACATCACACTGCGGTTCAAACCGGTCGGGGATGCGGCGACGCCGGTCTCCGTGGAGTTTATGGGACTATCGTTCGACGGAGCGACACCGGAGCAACCGCCGATTCGAGTTACCGGCAGTTGGCAGTTCCGCTTTATCCCGTCCAAGCTCGGCGCAGTCACGGAAACCCGTCTCGGAATTGGCCCGGCGGGCTAGTTACTGTGGCCGCGCGGCGTCAAGGGTGAGGAGCAAAATGGTCTGGGCTGTCGCGAAGCCACCGGGCCAGCTACGAGTGCCTTAAGCAGTACACACTCCCCGACATTCACGACCCCGGCGGGCCGACCCGCCGCATCCGCGGCCGGCCGAGGACGACGAGCGCGACCCCGGCTGCGAGCAGCAGCGCGATGCCGATCGCGACCCACGGCTGCTGTTTGGGGACGGTGTGGTCGAGGTGGGCGAGGTTGGCGGCCGACTCGTCGAGCGGCGCGGTGCCCATGCAGCCGTCGGTCTGGATGCGCGGCGAGTCCTCAACTCGCACCCCGTAGACGATGTAGTCGTCACCGGCCCGGAAGCCCACGGCATTCGTCGCTGACGCGACCGTCACCTGGGCGGGCTCAGCCACCTCGCCCTTCCAGACGCGCTCGACCCGCATCGTCGTGTGCCAGGGCGCTGGTTGGCTCGGGTCGTCGGTCGAGGTGACGCGGCCGCTGAAGATGACATCGGCCTGCTCGTAGGCCTCGTCCGGCGTGAGGATGCGACAGGCTGCGCCAGCGCGCTCCGGCAGCCCCAGCGCGACGGCAACAACGAGCAGCAGCGCCGCGATCCTCCACATCGACGACTACCTCCTCTCCGTGTTGCCGCAACCACCATACCGCAGAAACAGACAACCCCCCGCCCGGTCTGGGCGAGGGGCCGCAAAGCCGGGTCGGCCTGGGACTATCTGGTGATGCCCTCGACGAACGCGGTGAGGTCGGCGGCGAAGCGTTCCGGCGCGTCCCAGTGCGTGCCGTGTCCGGCATCTGGATAGGTCACGTGCCGCGCGCCGGGGATCGCGGCGACGAGGTCGTTCTGGTACGCGCCGGTCATCGCGTCCTGATCGCCCCAGACGATCAGTGTCGGGGCCGTGATATTGCCGAGCCCGGCGGCGGTGTCGGCCTCGATCAGCGCCTCGCGGAATACCGCGCGCCAGGTCCGCGCTGGGAGCTTCAGGCTCTCGCTCACGACGGTCTCGAGAAGCTCGGGCGACATCGGCCGCGTGACCGTGCTCGCCTGGAACTCGCGGACGAAGTCGGGGTCCACCGGCTCGGTCATCGTCGAGATTACCTCGTCCCAGAGCTCGCGGATGTCGGTGACGTTGGACCAGGCGGCCGCGCCGCCGATCAGCACGAGGCCGCGGGTGCGGTCCGCCTCGTCGGCTGCGAAGCGCTGGGCGACGGCGCTACCCATCGAATGCCCGGCGACGACGACCGCGCCGAGGTGGAGGGCGTCGATGAACGCCGTCAGGTCGGCGGCGAAGTCGCGCGGGCTGTAGCCCGTGGCGGGCCGGTCGGCCTCGCCGTGCCCTCGCTGCGTCAGCGCGAACACGCGGACGGATGGGGGGAGATACGGCAACACCGGCTCGAAGGAGCGCCACGAGTCGGTGATGCCATGCAGCAGCACGACCGGCGTGCCGGCCGGGTCGCCCTGCTCGACGTAGGGGAGCGTGACACCGGTGGGGAGCGTGATCGACGAGAGCGTCGGTGCAATCGTCATCTGGTCAGGTCCTCTCCTGCTGGAATGGGCCGCGACCCTGAAGTCGCGGCTAGGCTGGGTCGATGGCGCTATCCTGGGACATGGCCGGCCCGACGGCATCCGCAGGACTACCCAATCGACGTGGCGGCCGGCGCGCCGGTGCTGGTCAGATCGTCCCACCCGGCGGCTAGCGAGAGGCCGATAAGCAAGCCCCTCGTCCTGGTCGAACGAGGGGCCGGGAAAAGGGGGTAGGGGTAGGGAGTTAGCGGATCATGCCCCACTGGCTGGGCTGCAGCGCCATCTGCTGGAGCTTGGCGACGCGCTCCTCGGTGGGAGGGTGCGTGCTGAACAGCTTGCTGACCTTCACGCCCGCCACCGGGTTGACGATGAACAGGTGCTGGGTGGCCGGGTTGGCGTGGGCCATCGGCCGGCGCTGGACGCCGGACTGCAGCTTCTCCAGCGCGCTGGCCAGCGGCAGCGGGTCGCCGAGGATCCGCGCGCCGGTCGCGTCGGCCGAGAACTCGCGCGAGCGCGAGATGGCCAGCTGGATGATCATCGCCGCGATCGGGGCGAGGATGGCCAGCGCCAGCATGCCGATGATGTTGCCGCCCTCCTCGTCGTCGCGGCCGAAGCCGCCGAAGATGGCCGTCCACTGCAGCATGTTGGCGATCCAGGTGATCGCACCGGCAATCGTCGCCACCACCGCGCTGATCAGCGTGTCGCGGTTGCGGATGTGGGCCAGCTCGTGGGCCATCACCCCGGCCAGCTCATCCTTGCTCAGCAGCCGCTGGATGCCGGTCGTCACCGCGACGGCCGCGTGCTCCGGGTTGCGCCCGGTCGCGAAGGCGTTGGGGCTGTCGTTCTCGATGATGTAGACGCGCGGCTTCGGCAGGCGGGCCAGCATCGAGAGATGCTCGACCATGCCGTGCAACTCGGGCGCCTCGGCCGGGCTGACCTCGCGCGCGCCGGACATCCGCAGCGCCAGCTTGTCGGAGAACCACCAGGCGCCGAAGTTCAGCGCCAGCGCTATCAGCAGGAAGACGGCAGCGCCGCCGATCCCGCCGACGAACTGGCCGATCATCACCAGCAGCAACGTGAGTGCGGTCAAAAGCCCGGCGGTCTTGATTGTGTTTCCGGTCGTCATCGCCGGAGGACCTCCATGCATGTGAATCCAGGACGTGCCGGCATCGAAACACCGGCACGATCCATCATGCGCCATATCCATGACGGGTGCATGAAGAGGGGGTGAAGGGTTTGGGACGGGGGCGAGGGCTGAGGGATGAGGCAAAAGGGATGAGGGGGAGAGGGACGAGGGATGAAGGATGTAGGGGCGTATCGCATACGCCCGGTTCGCCCACGACCGGCCCGACCGACACCCAACCCCCGCTAGGGAGGCGAACACCGCAGGCTCACGATGATCCGTCGGCATCTTCCCGCGCGCAGGGTGAACACGAAGTTCGGCGCGGGAAGGTCTGCCGTATGCTACGCGTGCCGATAAGGAGGCGCCGTCGCGAGGAGGGGACAGATGGCGACGCAGACGATGCATCCCGACATGCAGCCGCTGCTCGATGCGCGCGAGCGGACGAACGCGCTGCTCGGTCCGCGCAGTGAGGCTCCGGCCGAAGCGCGGCTCTGGTGGAACACCTACGCCGGCATCCTCGCTCAGCCGCACCCGGACGACATGCGCGTCGTCGACCGGACCATCCCGACCGCTGCCCACGACGTCCCGGTGCGCGTCTACCAGCCAGCCGGCGCTAGCGGCGCGCGGCCGTGCGTCCTCTACATGCACGGCGGCGGATTCATGCTGGGCGACCTCGACAGCTCCGACAGCAACGCCTGGGGCTACGCACAGGGCACGGGCGCGACCGTCGTCAGCGTCGACTACCGGCTCACCCCGGAGCATCCCTATCCGGCTGCCTTCGACGACTGCTATGGCGTCCTGGAGTGGCTCGCCGCCAATCCGGACGCGCTTGGCATCGATCCCGGCCGCATCGCCGTCGCTGGTGACAGCGCAGGCGGCACGCTCGGCGCGGCGCTCTCGCTCGCCACGCGCGACCGCGGCGGGCCGCCGATCGCCGCCCAGGCCCTCATCTACGGCTGGTTCGGGCTGGAGCAGGATTCGGAGTCCTACGTCGCGTTCGCCGCAGGGCCAGGACTCACCACCAGCAGCATGCGCCTGTTCGACCGACTCTACCTGCCCGACGACCCCGACAGCGCTGACCCCTACGCGCGGCCCGTCCGGGCGCTCGACTTCTCCGGCCTGCCGCCCGCGCTGGTCCACGCCGCTGGGATGGACCCGATCCGCGACGACAGCCGCTTCTTCGCCGCGCGGCTGGCGCTGGCCGGCGCCGACGTCACCTACCGCGAGGCGCGCGGCATGATCCACGGCTTCC
>DAOKZM010000324.1:0-4007 GCA_035325665.1 Thermomicrobiales bacterium
GCGACTGGATCCAACGCGAGCCGGTCGAGATCCCGGTCGTCGGCGACCCCGACCAGCCCGACCCGGTCACCTACACGACGCTCGGCAGGCTCTCGCGGCTGCCGACCGACGAAGCTCGCGCCGCCGCCCACGATGCGACCGGCGCGCGGATCACGGCGCTGCTCGCCTCGGACGGCATGGTAACGGGGGACGGCGTCGCCGATTCGACGATCACAGTCGCCCGCTACGACACGGCGACCGGACGCAACATCGCCCAGCCATTCGCCGACTGGGAGGCGGCGCAGCCGTACTCCGCGCTCTACGTCCTCGGCCATCCGCTCAGTGAGCCGTACTGGGTCCGGACGACGGTCGCCGGGGTCGATCAGCTCGTCCTGCTCCAGGCGTTCGAGCGGCGCGTCCTCTCCTACACGCCGGAGAACCCGGCAGGCTGGCGGGTCGAGTCCGGCAACGCCGGCCAGCACTACCGCGCCTGGCGCGAGCTGCGGACGCCAACCGACCCGCGCCTTGCGGCGCTGGCCGTCTCGGCGCCATATGGCGACGAGATCGTGACCGCGGCGGCCGAGTATGAGACCGATCCGTGGCTGCTGGCGGCGATCGCCGACGTGGCGTCCGGGGGCAGCCCGCTGGCCAGGTCAGCAGACGGCCACACCGGCCTGCTCGGCGTCCGCTGGCAGGATGCCCCGCGCGACCCGCTGGCCAACGCGCGAATTGCCGCCGCCGAGCTGGCCCGGATCGCCGCGACGACCGGCGATCAGGCGACGATCCTCGGCCGCTACTACGCCGGTGACGACGGTGACCTGACCGCCTCGGCCGTCGTCGACTTCGTCGCGTCGGTGACTGCTGCGCTCCACGCCCGTGACGCCCGCTTCGCCCTGGCCAGCCCGGTCGAGCCGGGCCATGCGCCGGCCGAGGCGAGCAACGTCCCGCTGACCCTCCTGCCGGTCCGCTTCTCCAGCGACTGGTGGGCGCAGTCGCTGGGCTGGTACGCGAGCTGGTCCGGCGCGCAGCCGGGCGCCGCCGCCGACCCGGATGGCCGCTGGTGCGTGGCGACCGGGGCGGTCCCGGGAGACAGACTGCGTCTCGTGGCAAATGGCCGCACCGTCGACTGCACCGCCGGCGCGGCGCCGGGCGATGTCGGGCTGCCGGGGATCCCTGACGGGCGGATCGGCGTCAGCGCATCGACCGCGGCGGCACTCGGCATCGGCGAGGGGGCGAGCGCTGCCGTCATCCAGCTCGACGCGATCGCACTGCAACAGGCGGGCGCCGGCCGGCTGATCGGCAGCGGCGCGGCGGCCTACTACGCGGCCGGCTACGACCGCGGCTGGTGGGAGCGGACGCTCGCGCTCCACGCTAGTTGGGGCGGCGCGGTCGCTGGCTGGGCGAACGATCCGAACGGCTACTACTGCGTCCACCCGGACTTCAAGCCGGGCGCGCGGCTGCGACTGGTCGCCAACGGCGCCACCATCGAGTGCACCATCGGCGACACCGTCCAGGCAGCGCATCAGGCGCAGTGGCGGGTGAAGTGGGTCATCGAGCTCTCCTGGGACGCGTTCAAGGCGCTCGGCCTCGATCGCAGCAACTCGGTTCAGGTGTACGCGATCGAATAGCGGGAACCCGCGGCTCGATTGAATGCGACGTCGTCGATCGAGTCGCGTCCAACCTTGCGTAGGGATTCTGCGTCGTTCGCTCAGTTCGGCGTCATGACCGTCGCGCCGTCCCAGGCATCGACGTAATCGAGGAAGCGGCGGATGTAGGGAGTCAGCTCCTCGGTCGTCGGGGTGCCGTCCACCCGCGCCAGCGGGCGCTGGAACACGTGGGCGGATGGCTCAAGGGCACGCACCGCGGCGTGCAGCTCGACGCGCGCCTGGTCGCCCTCCGGCGCGGCGTGGACGAGGAGCGCGCGCTGGAAGCCATCCGACGCCCAGCGGACGACGATCTGCGCCCCATCCGCCTGGTCGTCGGTCGCGATTGTCACCGGGTGACGCCAGCCGTTGCTGGCCGTGGCAGCGGCGACGGCGAGAACCCCGGCGAGCTCGCGCCGGCCGTCATCCGGCTGTCGCTCCGGGCGCGGGCCGGCAAAGACGCTGGTCTCCCGCCGCAGCCCGGTTCGCCGCTCGTAGCCAGCGCGGACGCGCGGGTCGCGCCAGAGGACGACGCCGCCGATCAGGATCGCCGCATGCAGCAGCCCGACGACGGCGCTGAAAACGGGCGTCTGGCGCGAGTAGATCGTCTCCCAGTCGCCCGCCACACCGCCGAGCGCGTCGAGTAGCGGGTAGAAGACCAGTGAGTTGAGCAGGCTGAACGCGCCGAAGACGAATAGCAGGTAGCGCACCGCGACATTGCCCGGCCGGAACCAGGCCCAGGCGATCGCGCCGAGGCCGATGACGACGTTCACCAGCGTCCCGGCCACCGCAATCCAGGCCAGCTCGATCGGCGTATATCTGCCGGCGTGCTCGACGTACCCGTAATACAGGTAGAAACCCCAGCCGAGGATCTGTCCGCCGAACAGCTTGACGGCAACGGCGTGGCCCAGCTCGTGGAGAATCACGCTCAGCGGCACAAGGACAAACAACGCCAGCCGCGTCAGCCGCTGCCGCTCGTCCATCGTCAGCCGCTCGTCGAAGAGCGCCGTCCGGTTGCGGACGACGTCCACCAGCGCGGCGCCGCCGATCACGGCGAGCATCAACGTCAGGATTGGCGTACCACCATCGAACACGGTGCAGGCTCTCCAGCTTCTCGCGACGCCGCCGGCCGGCGCTGTCGTCATTCTACCGGCTGGACGAAATACGGCTTCGGCATGCGATCTGCGTGATGAAAAACTGACGACGCTCTCAAAGGCGTATAGTAGAGACAGGAAACCTCTCGAACCCGGGAGAGGAGGAACTCGATGCTGTTCCCCGACTATCAGCGGTCTGTCTCCGACCTGCTGCACCGCGACCACTACACGCCCGATGAGCTGGCCAGGCTGCTCGACGTCAGCCCGGAGGTCATCCGGCATGAGGTGCGCGTCGGCCGGCTGCGGGCGTATATGGTCGACCATCGCGTGATCGACATCCGCCGCGTCGATGTCGTCGATTGGCTCGACCGCCGTATTGACGGCGATGCTCCGGCGGGCGCCCGAGAAGGCGACCACGCCGGGCGGCTGATCCCGCGCCGCCGTTGAACCCGGCCGAGGCGCATGCTATCGTGGCGCGTACAACACAACCCGCGTGCCTGCACTCCGTCCCCCGCCAGTGGGGACGCTCATAGTCGCCGGGGGCCAACCCGCCGGCGGCGAGACCGATCGGCGCGGGCGCCACCGGACGACCGTGGACGGTGGAGGAAGCCTTTCCCTTGGCGGTAGGGAGAGCGGCTTCCTTTGCCATGTCTTGCTGCTGGCCGGAAGCCGCATCCGGAAGGAGCAGCAGCGCCGTGTCCGACCAGCATCCGGCGTCCCGGCGGCCGCTCGGCGCGCTGATCGCCGCGGACGCGATCTCGCGGGCCGGCAACGGCATCACCGCGACCGCAATCCCCTGGTTCGTCCTGATCACCACCGGCAGTCCCGCCCGGACCGGCCTCGTCGTCTTCGCGACGGCGCTGCCGGTCGTCCTGTCACTGTTCTTCGGCGGCGTGCTGGTGGACCGGTTGTCCTACCGCCGGGCCAGCATCATCGGCGACCTCGCCAGCGGCGCGACCGTCGCCATGATCCCGCTGCTGCATGTGCTGGGCGTGCTCGCCTTCTGGCACATCCTCGTCCTGGCCTTCCTCGGCGCGCTGCTCGACCTGCCGGCCGAGATGGCGCGCTACAGCGCCCTGCCCGACCTGGCGAAGCTCGGCGGTGTCCGCTTCGAACGCGCGAACGCCGTCTTCGACGGCGCGATCACCGTCGCCGCGCTAGCCGCCCCGGCCGCGGCCGGCGTGCTGATCGGGCTGATCGGCGCGACCAACGTCCTCTGGCTCGACGTCGCGACGTTCGCGACCTCGGCGGCGCTCATGGCAGTCGGGGCGCCGGCCAGCGCCAGCCCGGC
>DAOKZM010000324.1:4017-4315 GCA_035325665.1 Thermomicrobiales bacterium
GGGGGGCGCGGCCCCCCCCCCCCCGCGCCCCCCCCCCGACGTCGGTCGGGACCTCCCGTCGGGAGCCCATGCGCGGCCTGCGGTTCGCCCGCCCCGAGCCGGTGCTCTTCCCGCTGGTCCTGTTCTTCGCGGCGATGAACCTGTTCATCGGACCGATCGACACGCTGATCGTGCCCGTCTACGCCCGCGAGGTGCTCGACAGCTCGGTCGCGCTCGGGCTGATGGCGGCGGCGGGTGGGGTCGGGGCGCTCGGTGGCAACGTGCTGTTTGGCTGGCTCGCGCACCGCCTCTCACGACG
>DAOKZM010000325.1:0-4284 GCA_035325665.1 Thermomicrobiales bacterium
GGCGCGGACCGCGGCGCGGTCGGTCGTCAGCGCGACCGGGACGTGGGCGATCAGGGGCGGGGTCTCGCGCCCGGCACGGTCGGCGCCGCGCCGCAACGCCGCCCGCGCCTCGCCGGTGAGGTAATCGATCGGGCAGAGCCAGGAGACCCCGCCGTCGCTCAGCTCGCCGGCCATCTCCCAGGCGTTCGGCCGCAGCGCCGAGACGAGCAGCGGGACGGCGGACGTGCCGAGCATCGTCGCGTCCACCGAATACCAGCGGCCCTGAAACGTCACCCTGCCGTCGTGCATCGCCGCCCCGGCGACCCGCAGGTACTCCCCGAGCCACTCCAGCGGATGATCGAGGTCGAGTCCGTAGGCGGCCATCGATGGGCCGTGGCTGGCGCCGACGCCAATCCGCACCCGTCCGGGGGCCAGCCCGTCGAGCGCCAGCGCCTGCCCGGCCAGCCCGAGCGGGTGGCGGGTGAAGGCCGGGACGATGCCCGAGCTCATCCGCACCCGTTCGGTCACCATCGCCGCCGCGGCGAAGATCGAGAGAGTGTCGGCGCCGAGCGCGCCCATCGTCATCCAGACCGAGTGTACCCCAGCCTGCTCCGCCTGCCGGATAAGCGCGACCTGCTCGGCCGCCCGCCGAAGGTTCAGCCCGACCCGTTCGCCGATCGCTCCGCTCATGGTGATGTCCTCTCGCTCAGTCGCCCGCCGGGGGCGTGAAGTTCGGCGTCGGGCTGGTGCGCTCCAGCGAGTCGATGATCTCCTGCCAGGTCTGCTCCTCCGCCTCCCGCGTGCCGCGGCTGTTGCTGAATGCCAGCCGGCAGCCGATGCGGTCGAAGCGCCGAATCACGCTGACGCCCCCCGTGTTGCCATAGTCGATCCGGATCACGTTGTCGTCCGCCTCGACGGTTGCCCCAGGGTTGCGTCGGGTCACGTCGTCGACGGTCGACTGGCGCAGCTCGCTCCAGTCCGGGTTCTGTGGCCGGCCGAGGACGATCTCGTCGAACGACAGCTGCGTCCCGGCCGGAGACTCGGCGGTCCACTTGGCCGGATACCAGGTCCAGCCGGGCGGCAGGGTGATGGCGCAATGCTCGGCGTCGGTCTTGATCAGCGCATCGTCGTCGTCCTTGCCGATCGTCCGCCCGCCGTAGCCGGCGCAGCCCCCCAGCAGCAGCACCGCCAGGCTCACGAGCGCCGCGCTGGTTAGCGCCCGTCCTCCGGTTCCTCGTCTCACGCGCATGGTCTCGCTCTCCTCCCCGCCGAAGTATTCCAGCCCCGGCCGGGGAATGGGTCGCTCAGTCGGGGGGCTCGGTCGGCGTGCGGGCTGCCGCGCCGGCCAGCCAGGCCAGTCCGGTGTTGAGGATGAGGTCGAAGCGCCGCAGCGGCAGCAGCCGCTCCCCGTGCTCGACGATGGCCGCCACCGGCCGGCCGGTCAGCGCCTCGGCCGCCGGGCGGACCTCTGGATCGGCGAGATAGGCGGCGAACGCGGCGCCGAAGGCCTCATGCTCCTCGACAGGCTGAAGCACCGCGTAGGCCCAGCGCAACTGGTCGTCCGGTGAAGTGGACGGGCCGGGGTGTGGTGGCGCGCCGGCCGACCGCTGGTAGAGGAAGAGCATCAGCGCGTCGGTCCAGGCCAGCCAGCCGGCGTGGTCGCCGAGCGGCGCTTGCTCGGCTGCATAGAGCCCGGTCTCCAGCGCCGTCCGCAGCGTCAGCTCGACGCCGGCGTCGAGCGCCGCGCGGCGGTACTCGGTCTTCATCGACGACCAGGCCACATCGTCGGCCAACGTCCCGCAGGCGCGGACGAAGCCGAACAGGTGGGCTAGCTCGTGCTCATAGTGGCGCACGCTCTCGCGCAGCGCCGCCGCCTCGTCGTCGTGCTCGGCCAGTAGCTGGTCCCAGCCCTCCTCGAAGATGATCTGCTGCAGGTGCTGGATCGCGTCGTCGAGCGCGCCGACGAAGGCGCGGACCCACTCGTCACGCTCGCGGTCCAGCCAGGCGCGACGTGCCTGCTGGTCGCCCGCGTCGCCGTTGGTCGTGCCCATCTCCCGGCATCCCTCCCGCGAGAGGATAGCACCCGCCCGCTGGCCTATACTCAGGACACCAACGACGCGACACGCACCGCCCAGGGAGGCCGGCGATGGACAGGGAGATGGTCGAGCGGATCGAGCGCGCCGAGAACGAGGCGTTCACCAGCATGTACCGCGCCGCCGCCAGCCACGGGACCAGTATGATCGAGGTGGACGGCGTCGCCGCCGTCTGGTCGCGCCACGACGACGACCCTGGCTACAACTGCATCATCAACCTCGATGTGGCGGTCGACCCGACCGCGACGGTCGGCAGGATCGAGGCGGTCGTCCGCGAGTCCGGGGCCTCGACGCTCGGCATCGACGGCTCGCCGGACATCGTCGCCGCGGTCGGTGAGGACCGCATCCGCCAGCTCGGCTTTGTGCCCGACTACCAGGAGCACATGTGGGGACGCCGGATCGACCGGGGCGCGCTGGAGGCACTCGGCAAGCCGCCGGCCGGCCCGGTCGTCCGTCGCGCCACCGCCGCCGACGCCCCGGAGTTCGCCCGCGTGCTCAACGTCGGCTACGAGCTGCCGGAGGAGTCGGTGCGCGGCCACATCTTCGCCAGTACGCTCGGCCACGACGGCTGGAGCCATTACCTCGTCGAATACGACGGGGAGCCGGGATCGGCGTCGGTGCTCTTCATCTCGGAGGGGGTCGCCCAGCTGTTCGTCGCGACGACGATGCCCGACTTCCGCGGACGGGGCGGGCAGGGCGCGCTGATCCGCCAGCGGCTGAGCGACGCGCTCGACGCGGGAGCCGACCTGGCGACCTCGCAGACGGGCACGGAAAACGCCTCGCCGCGCAACATGGAGCGGCGAGGCTTCGAACTGCTCTATACGCGCTGGATCTACGGCAAGCGGCTGGGCGGCTAGCCCTCGGACGGCTCCTGCGTCCGCAGGACCTCGACCAGCGCGGCGCGGGCCGTCGTCGAGATGCGGTCGCAGATGTGCTGGGCGACCTCCATGTCCAGCCCGAGGTTGACCAGCAACTCGATCAACGCGGCATCCACATCGGACTGCTCGCGCTGGATCGTCGCCAGCTCGCTCGGCTTGACGCCGATCTCGCGGGCGATGTCGGCGGCAACCTTGAACGACGGCGCGGTCTGGCCACGCTCCAGCCGCGAGAGATGGCTCGCCGAGATCCCGGCGCGGTGAGCCAGCTCGTCGAGCGTCATCCCGCGTTCTATCCGCAACTCGCGGATCCTGGGCCCCATGGAGTTTCGCGAACGAGCGGCCACGCTGATACTCCTTACCGACGGCACGACCATCCCCCATCCACATGATCGCGCGCATGCCGCGACCATAGCCTAAGGATGGATGACGTTGAGGCAAGTGTCAACCCAATGGACGCGCAGCGTCGATGCATCATCATCGCTTTAACGCTCCAGAATGCATTGACTGTCATGAACCGCTCACGATATAGATGACAAATCTGTCAGAAACTGCGTCAGGGGTGCAGTGTTGTCTACACTACAAGGAAGTATGCAAGCTGCTGGCCCATGCGCGGATCAGACGAGTTCGCCGCGCACGACCGTGACCGCGTGCCCGCGCAGCAGCGCCCGATCCCCCTCCAGCCGCACGCGCACGACGCCGCCGCGAGCGGACGCCTGGTAGCCGGTCAGGGCCGGCTTGCCCAGCCGCTCGCGCCAGAAGGGGCCGAGGCTGCAGTGCGCCGCGCCGGTCACCGGGTCCTCGGGGATGCCCCAGCTCGGCGCGAAGCAGCGCGAGACGAAGTCGTAGCGAGGGTCGTCCGACCGGCTGGTCGCGATCACGAGCTCCGGGAGCGACCCGATCAGGGCCATGTCCGGGCGCAGCTCGCGGACCTCCCGCTCCGACGCCAACAGGACCAGCCAGCTCGTCGCGTCGCGCCCGGTCCAGACCGGCTCGACACCGAGCGACCGGGCGAGCGCCGGGGGCGCGGCCGCCTCGTGCACCGGGCGGGCCGGGAAGTCGAGCTGGATGCCGTCGCTCGTCAGCCGGGCGAGCAGCCGGCCGCTGCGCGTCTCGAAGCGCGCCTCGGCATCCCGCGCCAACCAGCCTTCCTCCCAGAGGACGTGGGCGCTCGCCAGCGTGGCGTGGCCGCAGAGATCGGCCTCGGTCGCCGGAGTGAACCAGCGCAGCCCGAAGCCGCCGTCAGGCAGTCGGTGGAGGAACGCCGTCTCGGACAGGTTCATCTCCGCCGCCACGGCCTGCATCCACGACGCATCGACCGGCCCGTCGAGCAGACA
>DAOKZM010000326.1:0-3844 GCA_035325665.1 Thermomicrobiales bacterium
GAGGCGGTCGCGGCCGGCTGCGCCGCGCTGGTCACCGGCGACGTCCGCGAGTCCACGATGGCCGAGGCGCGCGAGCTGGGCATCGTCGTCGTCGCCGCCGGCCACGAGGCGACCGAACGGCTCGGCGTCCAGGCTCTGGCGACCGAGCTGGCTGGCGAGTTCACGCTCGAGACCCGCTTCATCGCCGACCCGAACCCGGTCTAGGCGTGATGACCGTCTCCCGACCCGTTGATCTGCGTGCAGTGACGCGCGAGACGCTCGATCGGTGCATCCGCCTGCGGGTCGCGCCGGAGCAACAGGACTTCGTCGCATCGAATCTCTACTCGCTCGCCGAGTCGGCGGTCATGCCCGATACCTGGCCGCTGGCGGTCTACGATGGCGACGAGATGGTCGGCTTCGTCATGTATAGCCGTGAGCCGGAGACCGGCCGATACTGGATTCTGCGGCTGATGATCAACGTCGCGTATCAGGGCCGTTGCTTCAGCCGGACCACGCTGATGGCGGCAATCAGGCTTAGCCGCGAGAGCTCGCCTGTCGCGAGGTCATCCTCAGCATCGACGACGGCAACCAGGTTGCGGAGCGGCTTTACGAGAGCGTCGGTTTTCGCCGGACCGGAGAGATCGACTCCGGCGAGGTCGTCATGCGGCTCGACCTCGAGCCGACCAGCACGGAGAGGCGGAACTGAGATGGACCAGCGCACGGCGAACCTGTTCAAGGCCTACGACATCCGCGGCATCGCGCCGGAGGAGCTCACCCCGGACATCGCCTACCGGATCGGGCGGGCGCTCGTGACCTACCTGGGCGCCGATAACGTCTGCGTCGGGCGCGACATGCGCGTCTCCGGCCCGGTCCTCGCCGCGGCGCTGATCGACGGCATCCGCGACCAGGGCGCCGACGTGACCGACATCGGCCTGATCTCGACCGACGGCCTCTACTTCGCCGTTGGGAAGTACGGCTTCCCAGCCGGCGTGATGGTCACCGCCTCGCACAACCCGGCCGAGTACAACGGCTTCAAGCTCTGCCGCGAGGAGGCGCGCCCGCTCTCGATGGACCAGGGCATTGGCGAGATCCGCGACCTCGTCCTGGCCAACGATTTCGCCGACCCCGACCACCGCGGCGACCTGATCGAGCGCGACGTCACCGAGGCGTTCGTCGAGCACGCGTTGTCGATGATCGACGTCTCGGCGCTGCGGCCGATGCGCGTCGCGGTGGACGCCGGCAACGGCATGGCCGGCAAGATCCTGCCCCTCGTCTTCGAGCGCATTCCCGGCGAGTTGACCCCGCTCTTATTCGAGCTGGACGGCGCCTTCCCCAACCATGAGGCTAACCCGATCGAGCCGGAGAACACCCGCGACCTGCGCGCCGCGGTGGTGGCCCACAACCTCGACATGGGGGTGGCCTTCGACGGCGACGCCGATCGGATGTTCCTGATCGACGACAACGGCGAGTTCGTCGGCGGCGACATGGTGACGGCGATGGTCGCCCAGAGCCTGCTGCGCAAGAACCCCGGCGCGGCCGTCGTCTACAACCTGATCTGCTCACGGACGGTGCCGGAGGTGATCGAGCGCGAGGGGGGCCGGCCGGTCCGTTCGCGCGTCGGCCACTCGTTCATCAAGGCCCACATGCGTCGCGAGGACGCCGTCTTCGGTGGCGAGCATTCCGGCCACTTCTACTTCCGCGACAACTGGTACGCCGACTCTGGCCTGATCGCCTTCCTCACCGTCCACGAGCTGCTCTCCAACGAGGGGCTGTCGGTCAGCGAGTACCTCGCTCCGATCGACACCCGCTTCCGCTCGGGCGAGATCAACTCTGAGGTCGCCGACGTCGACGGCGCCATCGCCCGCGTCCGCGAGGCGTTCGCTGATGGCGAGATGGACGAGCTCGACGGACTGACCGTGAACTACCCGACCTGGTGGTTCAACCTGCGGCCGTCCAATACCCAGCCGCTGCTGCGGCTCAACGTCGAGGCGGACACGAAGGAGCAACTCGACGAGCAGACCGCTGCCGTCCTCGGCGTTATTCGCGGGCAGGGCGCGTGACCGACACGTCCGCAACGCCAGATTGGACCATCGTCAAGCTGCGGCCAGACGGTAGCGAGGCGGCCCGCTACCAGGCAACCGGCGTCGCCGCGCCACCGGGCTGGGTCGCCGCGCGCGCCGTCTGGACGTTCGGCACGGTCGACATCGGCTACTACACGTTCGAGCCGGGCGACGTGCTCTACGAGTACTTCTCGACCGAGCGGCACTACAACCTGTTCGCCACCTACCGGCCGTCCGGCCGGCTGGTCGGCTGGTACTGCAATGTCACCTATCCGACGAGCGTCGATGACGGCGTGATCACCTGGCACGACCTCTGGGTCGATGTCCTCGTGCTGACCGACGGCTCGATCGTCGTCGTCGACCTCGACGAACTGGAGGAGTCCGGGGTGGAGATGCGCGACCCGGCGCTGTACGAGACGATCCTCGCCGCCCGCGATGAGCTGGTGGCGATGGCCGAGCGGCGCGCCTGGCCGTTCTCGGCGGCGCATGATGATGGAGGCCGCGATGGTCGAGATTGATGAGCGCATCGGCGTCCCGGAGAGCGCGATCTGCCTCTTTGCTCACCCCGACGACCCCGAGTTCACCTGCGGCGGCACGCTGGCCCGCTGGACGGATGCCGGATGCCGCGTCACCTACGTGCTGATGACCGACGCTCGCGCCGGGGTGCAAGGCCTCGGCGACACGCCGATCTCCGATGCCGACCTCGTCGCGATGCGCCAGCGCGAGCAGCGCGAGGCGGCCGCCATGCTCGGAGTCCACGACATCGTCTTTCTCGACCACCGCGATGGCGAGCTGTTCCATACGCTGGAGCTGCGCCGCCAGCTCGTCCGCGAGATTCGCCGGGCCAGGCCGCAGGCCGCGATCCTGTTCGACCCGCAGCGCCGGGTGCTGCCCGGCTACGTCCAGCATCCCGATCACTGGACCAGCGGCGAGGCGGCGCTGGCCGCCCTCTCCCCGCTGGCCGGCAACCGCCGCACGTTCGTCGAGCTGGCCGACGAGGGGCTGTCACCGCACCAGGTCCAGGATATCTACCTCGTCAGCTCGGCCACGCCGAACCTCCGCGTCGATATCGGCGCCACGATCGAGCGCAAGATCGCCGCGATGCGCTGTCACGCCTCGCAGGTCGCCGACCCGGAGCTGCTGGGCGATCTGATGCGGATGATGGCGCGCCAGGCGGCCGGCGCGTCGGGCATGGAGTACGCCGAGCAGTTCCACTTCCTGCGCTTCGGCGCTCGCGACCTGGCGCTGGACACGCTTGTCTGAGAAGGAGCTTCGCGTCGCGTTCGACATGCGCCTGGCCGGATACCGGGCCGGCGGTATCGCCCGCTACGCCACCGACCTCGCCGCCGCGCTACGCCGCCAGCCGGGCATCGAGATCATCCCGCTCCGCGCCGCTCGCGACCCGGCCGCCGAAGCGGACGCCGTCCGCTTCCGCACGCCGCCGCACCACCGTCTGGAGCGCTACGCCATCCCGGCCGAGCTGCTGCTGCGCCGGGTCCGGCCGAACGTCTACCACGCCACCGACCTGGTAGCGCCTCTCCTGCCGCGCGTCCCGGTCGTCGCGACGGTCTATGACCTCGCCTTTCTGCGCTGGCCGGAGGATCTCGCCGCCGATGCGCTGGCGTACTACAGCCAGCTCTCCCACTCCGCCCGCTGGACGTCCGAGTGGATCGTCTCGTCGGCCTGGACCGCCGCTGACTTGATCGAGCGTTACCGCGTGGATCCGGCGCGCGTCCCCGTCCTCCCGCTCGGCCTGACGCCGGGGATCGGCGCCGAGCCGCCGCTCCCGCGCGCGGCGCGCGGCG
>DAOKZM010000326.1:3854-4251 GCA_035325665.1 Thermomicrobiales bacterium
CGAAGGACATCTTCGGCAGGCCCTGGGTGGTGTTGATGAGGTACTGCGCGACATCCTTGACGCTGCGGATGCGCCCGCCCATGGTGTAGTAGTCGAGCGCGCGGGCGTAGTCGCGGCGCACCGAGCGGCCGTCGACCTCGTCACGCACCGCCGGCGTGCGCCGCTCCCGCGCGCGGCGCGCGGCGACTACGTCCTCGCCGTCGGCACCGTCGAGCCGCGCAAGCGCTACGACCTGCTGCTCGACGCGCTCGACCTCGTCGACCCCGGCATCCGACTGGTCGTCGCCGGTCACCCCGGTTGGCGGACCGAGGAGGTCCAGAGGCGGCTGCGGGCCGGGGCGGCGTCTGGCCGGGTCGAGTGGCTCCTCGGACCGCCCGACGCCGAGGTCTGGCGGCTC
>DAOKZM010000327.1:0-1310 GCA_035325665.1 Thermomicrobiales bacterium
CAGCCGGGCGACACGTTCCTGACCGACATCGTGACCTATCAGGGCGAGGAGCTCGATTCGATGCGCGCGGTCGCCGACACGCTGGCGCGGATGGGCGTCGCCAGCGGCAGCGTCGCGATCGAGGGGCGCTTCTTCCCGGCCAACCACCTGCGCGAACTGCAACGCCGCTGCCCGGACGTTGACTTCGTCGACGCGTTCGCCTTCCTGGAGTCGCCACGGGCGATCAAGACGCCGGCCGAAATCGAACTGCTGGTCGAGCTGGCCGGCTGGACGACGTCGGCGATCGACGCGGCGTTCGCGGCAGCGAAGCCCGGCGGCAGCGAGCGCGCGATCAGCGCCCGGATGCAGTATGAGCTGCTGAAGAACGGCGCCGACATGATCGCGCTGCCCGTCTTCGCCGCCGGTCCGCGGGCCGGGCTGTTCCACCCGCTGGCGACCGACATGCGGGTCGAGCAGGGGATGCTGGTGATGACCGACTTCGGCGGCTGGCGGGAGGGCTACTTCTCCGACCTCGCCCGGACGGCCGTGATGGGCCGCGCTACCGACCAACAGCGCGACCTGTACGCCCGCGTCAGCGATGCCAAGCATGCTGTCGTTGAGTTCATCAGGCCGGAGATGCCCGCCTCGGCGGTGGCGGAGTTCGCTCGCAAGGCGTACGCCGACCGCGGTCTGGAGTTCAAGTGGTCGATCGTCGGGCACAGCGTCGGCCTCGGCATCCACGAGTCACCGCAGATCTACCCGTGGGTGGACGACCCGATCCTGCCGGGGATGGTCATGATGATCGAGCTCGGCTACCACGACCACCCGCGCGACAGCGTCCACGTCGAGGACATGGTCGTGATCACCGAGGACGGCGCTGAGTATCGCACCGACTTCAGCCGGCACGAGACGATCTGGGAGTTGGGAATCTAGCGGGGCGAAGGAGGACGACGATGACGTTCACACTGATCGCGCGGTGCCAGCGCACCGGCATGCTCGGCATCGGAACGGCGACCAATGCGTTGGCGGTCGGGGTGCGGGTGCCGTTCATCCGCCGCCGGCTCGGCGCCGTCGCGATCATGGCCATGGCCGACGAGCGGCTCGGCCCGCTCGGCCTACGGCTGCTGGAGACGGGTTACCACGCGGTCGGGGTCATCGAGCAGATGGTCGTCGCCGACCCCTATGCCGAATACCGGCAGTTCGGGGTGGTCGATGACGACGGCCATGCGGCGGCCAGGACTGGCGCGGAGAACAAGGACTGGGCCGGCCACCGGACCGGACCCGGCTACGGCGTGCTCGGCAACGCGCTGGCCGGCGAGGAGGGCAAGGGC
>DAOKZM010000327.1:1320-4225 GCA_035325665.1 Thermomicrobiales bacterium
GGAGTCGTTCCTGGCCGACCCCAACGAGGACCTCGAGGAGCGGCTGATGCGGGCGGTGGAGGCCGGCCGCGACGCGGGCGGGCAGCCCAACGGCCAGCGCTCGGCGGCGCTACTCGTCTTCGATGACAAGGAGTTCGCCCGCGTCGACCTGCGGGTGGACGTCCACGACCGGCCCGAGGCGGAGCTCCGCCGCGTCTTCGACATCTACCGCCCGGCGATCCCCTACTACAACCAGCGCCAGCTCGACCCGCGCATCGTCGGGCTGGACGACTGGCTAGCGGGAAGGCGGTAGGCTGCCAACATTACCCGCGCCGGCAAGTGGCGACCCCACCCCTTTGTCATTCTGAGCGCAGCGAAGAATCCGCTCCTCCCTTGTAGGTTCGGACACAGCGGGGGAGAGGCGGATCCTTCACTTCGTTCAGGATGACAGGACAGGTGGGCGGATGCCGATTCTACGCACGCTCCGTATCCATCGGCTTAGTCGTCGATCCGGTAGAGGCGCCGGGCGTTGCCGGCGAGGATCGCCTCGGCGGCGTGCGGGGCGGTCGCGGGCTGCATCCAGCCATCCTCGACGAGGCGGTCGAGCGTCTGAGCGACGGCCTGCTTGCCAACCTTCGCGCTGGGATACATGATCTCCGGGACGTTGTAGCCGTCGGAGCTGTAGAGCACCTTTGACCAGGGCGCCATCTCCAGCACCTCGCTCAGGATCCGGCTCGCGCCGTGTCCGGCGAACGGGATGCCCTCGCCGATGTCGCAGTAGACGCGTGGCAGCACGCCAGCCATGTAGCCTGCCTCGGCCTGATACGGGTAGCCGGTGTGGACGAGGATGACGTGGCAGCCGCGGTAGGCCGGGAAGCGCAAGAGGTCCATCAGGTAGGCGGGACGGGAGAGGACGAGGTTCACCTCGTGGTCGCCCATGCCGGTGTGGATCTGCATCGGCACGCTGTGCTCCATACAGAGCTCCAGGGATCGGCAGACGAGGTGGTCGCGGAGCTTCTTCATGCTGCCGCCGCCCAGCCCGCGGCGGATCGCGTCCAGCGCCAGGTAGCCCTGGTCAGGCGTCCGCGAGAGCGGCGAGATGTCAAGGCCGGTGCGGTAGGCGATGATCGACTTGACGCCGCGATAGCCTCGGTTGGTCAGCGCGTTGGCGATCGTGTCGTCGAAGCGGCGGCGGAACTCATCCCAGCCGATGTCGGAGGCGAGCAGCTCGACGATCAGCGGCTCGATCCGGTAGATCGGGACGATCTCGATCGGGATCTGCGCGCGGAACGGCTCGATCTCGATCGCGGGCTGCGGGTAGCCGAAATCGACGACCGCGCCGGTGATCCCGGCGTCGCCGAAGAGCCGCCGGACGTAGTCGCTGTAGCCCGCGCCGACGGCGGCGTTGCGCCGCTCCAGCACGGCGTCGAGGTCCGGCTCGACGCCGAAGAACGCGGCAAGGTCGGCCACCATGCGCTTGTGGTAGGCCGTGTCGCGCCGGAAGCGGCGCAGCTCGTCGCGGACGGCATCGGTCAGCTCGACCCCGCCGGCCGGCAGCCAGTCGTCATCGACGCCGCCGAAGGCGGTCAGGCGGGTGAAGTCGTCGGCCGTGAGCTCGCCACGGTCGAGAAACGGATGGCAATGCACGTCGATGACCGGCAGTCCCGCAACATCGATCCCCATGGTTCCCCGGCTCCCTTCCGCGGCATCCGATCGATCCTGGCGCATCGTACGGCAGCGGGCGGGATCCGTCAGGTATCGGCGCGCGTGATCTCGCGTCGCCGTATTGCGGCCAGGCCGTCGAGCGGCTATCGTCTACCGATCGCGAGACGCAGACGACAGGGGGCGGGATGAGGACGGTTGACGAGTCGGAGATGATCGAGCTCGAACGACGGCTGGCCGCCGACGGCATTGACGGCCTCTGGATCGTCTTCCACGATTACTCATCTCGCGCCTGCGCGAAGTGGATCCCGCGCAGCGAACTCCACGACGCGATTCGGAGCGGTGGCGTGTTCGCCAAGGCCAACCTGAACTTCACCATCGACGACCAGCAGGCGCCCGAGCCACGTTTCGCCGCCGACTCCGGCGACTTCTTCGCCGTCCCCGACCCGTCCACCTATGCGCCGGTCCCCTACCGCAACGGCATCGGGCGCGTCCTGAGCTATCTGCAGCTCGAGGACGGCACGCTCTGGGACGGCTGCCCGCGCGGCCGCCTCGTCCGCGCGCTGGACACCCTGGCCGAGCGCGGCTTCTCGGCTCAGGTGGCGTTCGAGCCGGAGCTGTCGCTCTTCCGGCGCGACGACGACGGCCGCTATACGCCGGTCGACGCGTTCGCGATGTATTCGGTAGACCGCATCGACGCCAACGCCGATCTTATGTCACGCGTCCAGCAGGCGCTGGACGCGCAGGGCGTTCGCGTCATCCAGATCGGCTCGGAGTACGGCCCCGGGCAGGTCGAGCTCAACCTGCACCACGAGCACCCAATGAAGGCCGCCGACGACCTGGTGACATTCCGCGAGACGGTCAAGGCGCTGGCGCGGGACGCAGGACTCATCGCCTCGTTCATGCCGAAGCCGTTCGAGACACTGGCCGGCAGCGGCGTGCACGTCCACCTGTCGCTCTGGGATCGCGACGGCGCGGAGAGCCGGTCGGAGGGGGATGGCCCGCTCGGGCTGTCGCGCGAGATGGCGCGCTTCATGGCCGGGGTGCTGGCCCACGCGCCCGCTATCTGGGGCGTCGGCGCGCCGACGGTCAACTCGTACAAGCGACTGCTGCCGGGATCATGGGCGCCGGCCCACATCGCGTACGGCACGGAGAACCGCGCCACGCTGGTGCGGGTGCCGGGCAGCTCGCGCCGCCGGATCGAGTTCCGCGCTGGCGACCACACCGGGAACCCGTACCTGCTGCTCGCGGCGCTGATCGCGGC
>DAOKZM010000328.1:0-4221 GCA_035325665.1 Thermomicrobiales bacterium
GGACGCGCGGGGGCGGGCGCTCCCACCGCAGCACGGCCGGGGCGACGCGGCCGCCGTCGGTCGTCCGGCTCGGGCGCTGGCGCTGGCCGGCGCTGGCGTACTGCGGTCTGGTCGTGGGGCTGTCGCTGGCGATGCCGGTGGGGGTCGTCGGCTACTGGCTGGTGCGCGGGCTGCGGGCGGGGGAACCGCTGCGGATGGTCTGGGACGCGGCGGTCAGCTCGGCGTCGGTGTCGCTGGTGGCGGCGCTGGTGACGGTGGTCGTCGCCGTGCCGGTGGTGGTGCTGGCCGTGCGCTACCCGGGGCGGCTGGCGGGGCTGGTGGAACGGAGCACCTACGCCGGCTACGCGCTACCGGGAATCGTCGTCGCTCTCTCGCTGGTCTTCTTCGGCGTGCGCTACGCGCGGCCGCTGTATCAGACACTGGCGATGCTGGTGATCGCCTACCTCATTCGCTTCCTGCCACAGGCGGTCGGGTCGCTACGGACGTCGTTCCTGCAGGTGAACCCGCACCTAGAGGAGGCAGCGCGCAGCCTGGGGTCGGCCGGGCCGCGGGTCTGGCTGCGGGTCATCGTGCCGCTAGTGCGGCCGGGGTTGGTCAGCGGCGCGGCACTGGTCTTCCTGACGGTGATCAAGGAGCTGCCGGCGACGATCCTCCTACGGCCGACGGGTTTCAACACGCTGGCGACGAGGATCTGGACGGCGACCTCGGAGGGGTTCTGGGCGCGGGCGGCGGCGCCGGCCCTGCTGCTGATCGTCATCGCCGCCATCCCGCTAGCCGTCGTCGCCTGGCGCGAGCGTTAATATGGGCGGAGAAGCTACTGGGCGAGCGGGATGGCGTTGACGATGATGTTGATCCAGGCCAGCGCCAGCACAGAGGCGGCGAGTTTGATCTCGACGCCGGGGCAGGTGCGAGCATGCATGCGCTCCAGGCCCATCGTTTCGAGTTGGCTGTTCACCGTCTCGATGCGGGAGCGCAGTGGATGCAGCACCTGCCGCTCCAGCCAGGTGTTCGGGCCCATGCGCCGTTTTCGGATCGGCGCCAGTCGCACACCGGTCTCCGCATGATGGCGGCCTCCACGATGACCTGGGCGCCGGCGGGCAGCGGATAGAGCAACTCATGCACACAGGTCAAGTCATGGTCGCTGGCCGGCAAGAGCGTCACGCTGACTGGGATGCCGAGGGACGTCACGACCAGATGCACCCGCCAGCCAAAGAAGATCTGGCGTTTGGCCGCGACGTAGCCGGAGAAGCGGCGCTCCTGGACCTTGCCGCAGCGCGTCGCCCGGGCACGATGGCAGGCGGGCGCCGGCAGCGAATCGATCGCGAAGAGCGCCTCACCGGTGAGGAAGAGCTCGCCGACCACAGTGTCCGGCGTCCTCCCATGGACGACAACTAGCAATCAGGATGAACCTACACAGCGTTTGCGCGCCGATTGCTTATCCGCGGCGCAGCGTCCTTGCCAGCTTGACCAGCTCGCGCAGCCAGAGGACGGTGCTGCCGACGGCGAGGCAGACGAGCCAGTCGCCAAGCGAGAGGTCCACGGTGCCGAAGGCGCGCTGAAGGAACGGCAGATAGATCACCGCGATCTGGAGCAGGATGGAGAGGGCGACGGCGGCCCACAGCCAGCGGTTGGTGAAGAGCCCGCGGAAGGCGCTGCGCTCGTCGGAGCGGGCGTTGAAGACGTTGTAGAGCTGGTAGAAGACCAGCGTCGTGAAGGTCATCGTCGGGGCGTAGGCCAGCGTGCCGTCCCTCTCGATCGGCCCGCCCGGCGGCGCCCAGTCCGCGACCAGCAACGTCCCGACCGCCATGATCGCGCCGACATAGACGATGTCGAACCACATCATCCGGTCGATCACCCGGCTGCGCGGGTCGCGCGGCGGGCGCTGCATCAGGCTCGGGTCGTCCGGCTCAAGCCCGAGCGCCAGGGCCGGACCGGAGTCGGTCACCAGATTGATCCAGAGGATCTGGGTCGCCAGCAGCGGCGCGGCCACCGCCGTCCCCGGCTCGGGCAGCAGCCCGATGACATCGGCGAGGATGACGCCGAAGAACATCACCAGCACCTCGCTGGCGTTTGAGGAGAGCAGGTAGCGCAGGAACTCCTGGATGCTGGCGAAGATCGAGCGACCCTCCTCAACCGCCGCGACGATCGAGGCGAAGTTGTCGTCGGTCAGGATCATGTCGGCCGCGCCCTTGGCCACATCGGTGCCGGTGATGCCCATCGCCACGCCGATGTCGGCTGTCTTCAGCGCCGGGGCGTCATTCACACCGTCGCCGGTCATCGCGACGACCTCGCCCTCGTCCTGCAGCGCCCGGACGATCCGCAGCTTGTGGGCCGGCGCGACCCGCGCGTAGACTGACGTCTCCGGCACCGCATCTCGCAGCTCCGCGTCATCCATGCGGTCCAGCTCCACGCCGGCAAGCACCCGGTTGTCCGGCGCCGCGATCCCCAGCTCGGTCGCGATCGCGGCAGCAGTCGTCGGGTGGTCGCCGGTGATCATCACTGCCCGGATCCCCGCACCCTGGGCGAGGCGGACCGACTCGCGCGCCTCCGGGCGCGGCGGGTCGATCATCCCGACGAGGCCGAGGAAGACCAGCTCCTGCTCGACCTCCTCCCCGATCGTGCCGGCCACGACATCGGGCGGGACCGGCCGGCCGGCCACGCCGAGCGTCCGCAGCGCTTCGCTGGCCAGCCTCTCGACGGCGTCAAGGATCGCCTGACGGCGTTCCGAGGTGAGTGGCCGGGGAGCGTCGCCGGCCCACTCGGCGGTGCAACGGGCCAGCAGCACGTCCGGCGCGCCCTTGGCCAGCACGAAGGCGCGATCCTCCGCGTCGGCATCGCTGTAGGCGGTGCTCATCAGCTTGCGCTCGGACGAGAACGGGATCTCGCCGACCCGGCTGAAGCGCTCGTCCTCGACCTCCGGCGAAATGCCGACCTTCTGGGCGGCGACGACCAGCGCGCCCTCGGTCGGATCGCCGTGCACCTCCCAGCGGCCATCCTCCTGGTGGAGCGTCGCGTTGCTAGCCCGCTCGGCGGCGTGGAGCACCCGGCGCAGCTCCTCCAGCAACGCCGGGTCGCGGACCGGCTCGCCACCCACGAGCGCCTCACCCTCGGGGGCATAGCCGGTGCCGGTCAACTCGACCCGCCCGCTGGCGGTCACGACCGCCCGCACCGTCATCTCGTTGCGCGTCAGCGTGCCGGTCTTGTCGGAGCAGATCACCGTCGTCGAGCCAAGCGTCTCGACTGCCGCCAGCTTGCGGACGATCACCCGCCGCCGGGCCATCCGCTGGGTGCCGAGCGAGAGGACGACTGTCGTGATCGCAGTGAGCCCCTCCGGAACTGCCGCCACGGCCAGCGAGACCGCCAGCAGCAGCACGTCGACGAACCCCTCCAGCGAGCGCACCTCGTTGACCAGCACGATCGTCGCGCCGATGACCACGGCGATGATGACTACCGCGATCCCCAGCATCTTCCCGACCCAGTCCAACTCGCGCTGGAGCGGCGTGTCCGGCGATTCGGTCTCTTGGAGCGAGCCGGCGATCGCGCCGATCTGGGTCGCGGCGCCGGTGGCGGTGACGACGGCACGGCCCCGGCCCGATGAAGTCCATGCTCGCCTGGTCGCGGATGCCGGCGTCCTGGGCGACCGGGCCGGCGCCCTTCCCGACCGGCGTGCTCTCGCCGGTCAGCGCCGCCTCGGCGACGCGCAGCGCGATGCTCTCGACCACCCGCCCGTCGACCGGGATCGAGTCTCCCTCCTCCAACAGGACCACGTCGCCCGGGACGACCTCGCGGGTCGCGACCTCCTGTGCCTCGCCGTCGCGCAGGACAGTCGCCGTCGCCGCGGCCATCGCCTGTAACGCGGCGACGGCCTGCTCGGCGCGTTCCTCCTGGACGTAGCCGAGGATGCCGTTGAGCACGACGATGGCGAGGATCGTCAGCGCCTCGTAAGGGACGACCTCCTCGCGCTCGATCAGCCAGGCGACGAACGAGAACGCCGCCGCCCCCAGCAGCAGGACCGTCAGCGGATTCTGGAACTGCGCCAGCATCCGGCGCCAGGCCGGCGGCGGCGGCTGGACTGGCAGCTCGTTCGGCCCCTCGCGCTCTAGCCGCGCCCGCGCCTCGGCGCTGGTCAGGCCGTTCCGCAGGTCGCTCCCCAACGCGGAGACGACCTCATCGACCGGTCGCCGGTAGGCCTCCTGAGCGGTCAAGGACGGGCTGGTCGCC
>DAOKZM010000329.1:0-4213 GCA_035325665.1 Thermomicrobiales bacterium
CTCGATCAGGTCGAACGCGAGGTCCGCGGGCAGCCCGCCGACGTTGTGGTGCGTCTTGATCTTGTGCGCGGCCTTGTTGTCCGGTGTGGCCGACTCAATGACGTCCGGGTAGAGCGTGCCCTGGGCGAGGTAGCGGAACGGCTTCGTCCCGCTCTGCTCGACGGCGGCGCGCTCGAAGACGCGGATGAACTCGTCGCCGATCGTCTTGCGCTTCTCCTCCGGGTCGGTGACGCCCCGCAGCCGGCCGAGGAAGCGATCGGTCGCGTCCACGTAAACCAGGTTCATCCCGAAGTGCCGGCCGAAGACCTCGCGGACCATCTCGGCCTCGCCCTCACGCAGCAGGCCGTTGTTGACGAATACCGGCGTCAGCTGGTCGCCGATGGCGCGATGGATCAGCGCCGCCGCGACCGACGAATCGACGCCGCCCGAGAGCGCCAGCAGCACGCGGTCGTTGCCGACGCGATGGCGGATGCCGGCGATCGTCGCGTCGATGAACGAGCCGGAGGTCCAGTTGCCGGTGCAGCCGCAGATATCGAACAGGAAGTTGCGGATCATCATCCGGCCGAGCGGGGTGTGGGCGACCTCGGGGTGGAACTGGACGCCGACTCGCGTCGCGGTGCCCATCGCCGCCATCGGCGAATTCGGGCTCTGGGCCAGCGGTTCCCAGCCGGCCGGCACCTGCTCGATGCGGTCGCCGTGGCTCATCCAGACGTCGAACTCGGCCGGCAGGTCGCGGAAGATCGCATGGTCGGCGACCCGCTGGACGCGGGCCGGGCCGAACTCGCGGTGGTCGCTCGGCGCGACCCGTCCCCCCAGCGCGTGGGCCAGCGCCTGCATCCCGTAGCAGATGCCGAGGACCGGCAGGCCGCTGTTGATGATCCACTCGGGCAGTTGCGGCGCGCCCTCGGCGTAGACACTCTCCGGCCCGCCGGAGAGGATGATCCCCTTCGGCTTCAGGCGCTCCAGCACCGTGGCATCGGCGTCGTGCGGAATCAGCTCGCAGTAGACGTTCGCCTCGCGGACGCGGCGGACGATCAACTGAGCAGTCTGGCTGCCGAAATCGATGACGATCGCGGTATCGACCTGCACCGGCGACTCCGCGAGGAGCGCGGCTGCAGCGTCGATCTCTTCCTGCACGGTGGTGGCCTCGGCCTGGTTCACGCTGGCTCCTCTGGCTGCGAGAAATGCCCGGATCCTTCTGACGGAATTGTACCGGGAACGTTCGCAGTCGATGCGCAGAGGGCGTCGCTCCAGGACTCATCAATCACCGTCCGGCGCGCCACCCTCGTTCGAGACGAGCCCCGGCTCGAACGCCACCGCGGCCGCCGCCGTGCGCGAGCTAACCCCCAGCTTGCCGAAGATTGACTGCAGGTGCTGGGCGACGGTGCGCGGCGAGATGAAGAGCGCATCGGCAACCTCCGCGTTCGACAGCCCTCGGGCAACCAGCCGCAATACCTCGCGCTCGCGTCGCGACAGGGACAGCTCGTCGCCCCCCGCCACGGCTCGGCTCGAGTGTTGATTCGCGTCGCCCCGCTCGCGGAGCAGCTGGATGCGGCGGAGCGCCGGTCGCAGCAAGAATCGCTCGGCGACGGGTTCGGCTCGGTCGAGTACCTCGCTCGCGTTGCCACCGGCAGCAATCGCAAGCTCGGCCTGCGTTAGCAGGGTCAGCATCTGTTCCCATGGATCGTCGATCACCTCGGCCAACCCGGCCGCGAGCGCGAGATGCTCGCGCGCGACATCGAGCTGGCCGGTAGCGACCCCGACGCTGCCGAGCTGGCGGCGCGCCTGCACGAGCGCCAGTGGCTGGCGGGGCTGGGGCGCGCGTTCGAGTGCCTTTCGTCCGGCGATCCACGCCGCGTCAACGCTGCCTTCTACCAGATGGACCTGCGACCAGAGGACCAGGCCCGTTGCACGATCGAGAACGCGGCTGCTCCAGTCGAGCCAGCGATCGTGCGCCTCCAGCCATGCCCGCGCGAGCGCGAGATCGCCATCGGCGAGCGCGAGGAGCGCGCCGAGCCGCTGGAGCCAGAGGCTGCTGTAGAAGTAGAAGTTCCCCGGCGCGGTCGCGGGTCCATCGGGAAGCGCCGACCGCAGGTGGTCGCGGGCCGCGTCGTAGTCACCTTGCCGGTAGTCGAGCTCGCACAGGGCACGAGCAGCGTCAAAGCGCAGCGACTCGACCGCAAGGTCGGCCGTGGCGGTCGACCGCGCGCGATCCCAGAAACCGTCGAGAAACAGCACGGCAAACGCGCTCATGTCCGGCGACGAACCAGGAGCCGCGGGAGCGGGTTCGTCGCGCATCTCAACCTGCCGCCAGGCGGACTGCGCGTCCGACAACAGTCTGGCACGACGCGGCGGGTCGTCGGCGCCATACGGGATCGTGCCCTCCATCAGCTCCCAGTTGAGCAGGACGCCGAGGAGGTGTGGATCCCGGAGGCGCAACGCCTCTACCCGACCACGCGCAAACGCCTCGCGGGCTCGTTCAGGCTCGCCAAGGCCACCGAACGCGATGCCCAGCCCGCACCAGGCGCAGCCGGCATCCTGCGCTGGCGCTGGCTCGTCACGCCCGGCGCCGGCCACCTGGCGTTCTCCGAGTCGCACCGCTTCATCGTAACGGCCGTGACGCGCGTGCCACTGCGCCAGCATGCCGAACGTCGGCGGCATCTGAAGCTGCGTGAGTGTCTCGTCGACCCGCTGGGCCGGAGTCAACGCTCCGTAGGCCCGCGCCGTACGCTCCAGTAGCTCGAGCGACGGTGCGCCAACCATGCTAAGGACCAGTGTCCGGCGCCACAGCGCCGCGACCTCCAGGATCGGATCGTCGATCTCCTGAAGCGACCGGTCGGCATCACCCAGACGGATCAGGGCGCGTGTCGGATTCGAGAACCTGTACGACTGCGCCAGTTGGCACAGCAACCGAACCCGATCGGCCGGCGGAGCCGAGTCGCGGAACGCGCGAGCGCCTGCTCGTACCGGCTCGCCGCCGGCGCGTAGGAGAACGCGCGACCGGCGCGATCGCCCGCCTGGATCAGCCAGCCGGCAGCACGCTCGTCGCCGGCCGCGACGAGATGGTCGGCGACGCGATCGGGGTCGGGGGTTGGCTCGCCCGCCATCACATCGGCGATACGCCGGTGGATGGCGCGCCGTCGTGGCAAAGAGAGCCGCTCGTAGAGCGCCAGCTGCACCAGCCAGTGGGTGAACCGATACGCCGCCCGCCCCGGTGACTCGTCGATCATGCGGGCGGCGATCCTGGCGTCGGCTGACCGCGCCAGGTCGTCCTCGCTCGAGCCGGCCACCGAGGCCCAGAGAGACAGTGGCGCCTCGACGCCGACGACCGACGCCAAAGGAGGCGCCGGCATGGATGACTATCCATTGATCCCCGAACTGGCCATCGTTCTGATGCGCATGGACGACGCGCACCGCAAGGCGCGCAACGACCACATCCTGGAGCGGCTCGACGAAGGACGCTGGCCGATCCGCGGCCGGGTCCATATGCTTCGCGATACCGCCGGTTCGCTCCTCATCCGGGCTGGAGAACGCCTCCAGCCGGCCCCGCGTCCGGCACGCCGCGACCTGGCGAACGGCGACGCGAGCGCGGTCGCCTGATCCGTCTCCGCGTAGCCCACCTATCGACGATGCGTTGACACCTCGCTGCTGCCACAGGCCGTCGACGGCCAGCCACCGACCAGCTGACCGGCGACCATCCCCTACGGCAGCAGTGAGCGGATCACCAGCCCGAGGCCGAGCAGGAAGAGCGGGATGCCAACGATCGCGCCGACGATCGTCAGCGAGAGCAGGACGCCGACGACCATCAGCGTCAGTCCCAGAATGATCGCGATGAGCCGGCCGGCGACGCCGAGGATGAGGGAGATCAGTCCCCAGAGCAGTCGGAACGGCAGAGTCAGGATGCTTAGGATCACGGGCGCTCCTTTCGAGCGTCAGCCACGCGCGGCCAGGCGGCGAGCATAGCGCCGTTCACGCGAAGCCAGCGCCGGTGCTCTCGATACAACGGGCACAGCGTCTCGACGTGTGTCCAGAAGCGCGAGGAGTGGTTCATCTCCCGCAGGTGAGCCACCTCGTGGGCGACGACGTAATCGAGCACCTCGAGCGGCGCCATCACCAGCCGCCAGGAGAAGTTGAGGTTGCCCTTCGACGAGCAGCTCCCCCAGCGCGTGCGGGTGTCCTTGATCGCCAGCCGGCCGAACGAAACGCCGAGCCG
>DAOKZM010000330.1:0-4210 GCA_035325665.1 Thermomicrobiales bacterium
CGGCCCCCCGGACGGCTGGCGTCGCCGTCCGGTGTCGAAATCGTCACGCTTTCCCCCTTCGCTACGCACGGCGATCGGGGGCAACCTGCGTCGTCTCCGCGACTATCGCGTTCAGCGCTCGAGTGAGCTCGGGCCCGACCCGGTGCAACTCCTCGAGGTGGACGGCGGACAGCCGCGACATGATCTCCCGGCCCTCGTCAGTCATCTCGACGAACACCTGCCGGCGGTCGGCCGGGTTCCGCGTCCGGCGCACCAGGTCGCGCCGGGCGAGCCGGGAGACCAGCTCGACCGTGCTGTGGTGCTGGATCTGCAGCCGCTCGGCCAGCTCGCCGATGGTCGGCGCGGCGCCGTCCGGCAACCCGGTCAGCGCCAGCAGAAGCTGGTGCTGCTGCGGCTCAATCCCGGCGTCGCGAGCGGCCCGCTCGCTGAACGCCATGAAGCGCCGGATCTGATAGCGGAACTCCGCCAGCGCTCGGTGGTCGTCGATGTCGATCGGTGGTCGGCGCATCTGCCCTCGCATTACATCGCCATACGATACAAGTGTACGGGGTTTGGCGGTCGCGCGCCACTGCCCGCGTGTCACTTGAACGGGGGTCTGGGTCAGGCCTGCAGTTCCGTCCCGTCCTCCTCCCTCGACTCCGGCGCGGCCGGCTCCGGCGGCATCGACGGGGCAGCCAGCGCAGCCACCTGCCGCTCCAGCCGGACCAACCGCTCCTCCAGCCCCTGCAGGTAGGTCGCGAACGAGTAGACGTCGAATGTCGAGACCGGCGGCTCGATCGCCGGCCGCAAAACGTCATTGATCTCCCCACCCGACCAGATCTCGGTCAACCGCAACGATTCGGCCAGGTTCTCGACCTCGCGCGGTGTCAGCCGCACGCCGGTCCTCGGCGTCCAGCCATCGACGTGCCGCAGCCACTCTTCGAGGTTGAACCACCAGCGGCCATACCGGCTGGGCGGCGCGAGCGGGAGGCGATGCTGGGTGCCGGGGGGGCTGAGCAGGAGCAGGTCGGGCCAGACGCGAAAGTCGCCGGATGGCCGGATGTCGTTCGTCTCACGGTACAGTTGCTGGTTGTTCCAGAGCCAGTCGGCCAGCGCGTTGGCCGAGTTGACCGCCTGCCAGTAGGGGTTGGTGTCGGTGCCGTTGGCCGGCAGCTCCTCCCACTCACCGGTCGGGCTCTGCTTCTCCCACAGCCCGTTAACCGCCCCGCGGAGCGGCTTGCTGGCGCGCTTGAGCTCGGTGAGGATAAGGGTCGATGGCTCATCCGGACGGACGATGAACCAGTCCACGTTGCGTCCGATGTTGAACTCGGCGAATGCCCAGAACGAATCCGGCAGCCGCTTGATCGCGTCGAACACCTCCTGATCGATCATGCTGAGCTCGCCAGCATAGACGTGGGCCATTGGGTCGTCCCTTCTGCGCTTCCGGCATTGGAATTGTGACGCCAATTGCGAGGGATACGAACGCCGGACACCCGGCCGTCACGCCATACGCCGATCTGGCCGGCATCTCTCGATCGCGACAGTTACCAACCCGACCTATTAGCGAAGCCCCGGATTGCTACCGACACAATACAGCCACGATCCGCCCACGACAAGCAGCACAACCCCGGGCACGAAGACGCCACTCCGTCCGACCCCGCACCCCCGCGCCTACGCCCGATCAGGCAGAGCCTTCGCGGACGCGCTCAGCGCGGCAACGACCGTGATGTGTCCGGCGGCAGCCGTCCCCTCTTCCTGCCATCCATCGCCCGGGCACCCTCTGGGCGATAACTCCCGGCAGTGAAGGATCCATCTCTCCCCCTGTTGGGTGTGAACGAACGCAAGAGGAGCGGATCCTTCGCATTCGCTCAGGATGACAGGCGGAAGGGATGTCGCGACACAACAACCCAGGTGGTCCAGCCGCTCGCGATGACAGGATGAGTCACGGGCTGCCGACCCCACGAGGCCCCTGTGGTTGCGGGCTACCGAGCCTCGCGCTCAGTGATGACGTAGCAACACATGTGGTCGCCGGAGGCAAGGTGGCAGCTGCGCCGGACGTCGGCGTCGAGCAGGCGGCGGTAGGTCTCCAGCTCGTGGTGGCACACCTGCGGGAAGGTGGAAGCAATGCGCTGGATCGCGCAGTTGTACTGGTTGACGACGTAGGCGCCAGGGCCGGTCTGCTCCCAGTCGGCCAGGTACCCAAGCTCGTCCATCCCCTCGGCGAGCGCCTTCACCCGCTCGTCGAACGTCGCCGCGCCGCTCAGGCGCTGCTCCAGGTACTCGAAGGTCCGGTCGGCGCGCCGGCTGAATAGGAGGTCGAGCTTGCCGGGACCATCCATCGCGGCGAGGTCGATCAGCAGGTCGACCGCCAATGTCTCGTACTGCTGCGGGAAGAGGGTGTCGGAGTGCTCCGACAACCGGTAGACGCGAGCCGGCCGGCCAATCGGGCGGCGCTCGATCGACGACTCGATCAGATCCTCCGCCTCCAGCGCGGCGATGTGCTTGCGAACCGCCATCGAGGTGATGCCGAGCTGGCCGGCGAGCTGATCGGCGGTCAGCCCGTCGGAGCGCTTGAGGACATTGAGGATGTCAGTGCGCGTCTTGCCACGCTGTGGATGGACGGTCTCGCTGGACATCGCGGCATCCCGGTGAGGTCGTCTCGCCTGCGGGGAAACGCCCCGCGCCGGCCGTCATCATAACATAAGGTAGCCTCGCCCACCGCCACGCGGCCTGCCGGCAAGGGTACAATTGAGCCCGTACGACCGCACCCGACCGCGAGGGATCCCATGCCCACGACCAACCGGCCAGCGCCTATCATCCCGCTCGTCCCGTCCGGCACGCCGGTCGTCGTCCCGTCCGCGGCCGGCGCGACCTGCGCTGCGCGACAGCTTCCGGAAGCCTTGCCGCGCCTCTCGCCCGAGGACGCCCGGGCCCTGCTCGCTCGCTACGACGTCGGGCCAGTCGATGGGGACGGACAGACCATCGTCGTCGCGATGAGCGGCGGGGTTCGGCGGTTACGGCGCTTGTACTGCGCGAACGGGGCTACCACGTCGTCGGTGTCAACATGCGCCTCTACAACCCGCCCGACGAGCAGGGGTTCATCAATCCGTGCTGCTCGATCGACGCGATGGAGGACGCCCGTGCTACTTGCCAGCGCATCGACGTGCCGTTCTACGCGATGAACATGGCCAAGGAGTTCGAGGCCGGCGTCATCGACCGATTCGTCAGCGAGTACGCCAGCGGCCGGACGCCGAACCCCTGCCTGGAGTGCAACCGCCACGTCAAGTTCCACCACCTGATCGGCAAGGCCCGGATGCTCGGCGCGACTGGCCTGGCGACCGGCCACTACGCGCGGATCGAGCGCGACGACGCGGGAGTCTACCATCTACTCCGCGCCGTGGACGAGCGCAAGGACCAGTCGTACGTCCTCCACACGCTCGACCAGGGCCAGCTCGCCTACCTGCGCTTCCCGCTCGGCCGGCTGCATAAGACCGAGGTGCGCGAGCTGGCGCGCGGCTTCGGCCTGCCGGTCGCCGACAAGCCCGAGAGCCAGGACATCTGCTTCGTCGCCAGCGGCCAGCACGCCGGGTTCGTCGCCCGCCGGCTCGGCGATGAGGCCGAGCGGATGACCACCCCCGGCCCGATCGTCGATGGCGACGGCAACGTCCTCGGCGAGCACCGAGGGCTGCTCCACTACACCGTCGGCCAGCGCAAGGGGCTGGGCATCGCCGCCCGCGAGCCGCTGTTCGTCCTGCGGCTCGACCCGCGCCGCAACCTGCTCGTCGTCGGACCGCGCTCGGAGCTGGCGACCAGCAGCATCGTCGCCGACGGCGTCTCGTTCACCAGCGGCGATTGGCCAGACACGCCGTTCGACTGCCAGATCGTCGTCCGCTACCGCGGGGCCGCCTACCCTGCCACCGTCGAGCCGGGCCAGCCGGGCGCGGTGGTGGTCCGGACGACCGGGCTGGCGGGCGCGGTCGCGCCAGGCCAGGCAATCGTCTTCTACCGCGGCGACGAGGTGCTCGGCGGCGGGACCATCCGCGCCACCGACGCCCCCGGCCTGTCCGTGGCCAGCTAGCACGGGGGGCCGAACCGCATGTCGCCGTCGATCATCCTCAGCCTGACGATCGCCACCGCGCTCGGCTCCGGGTTCCACGCGGTTCTCGGCCGGCGGCTCTGGCAGTGGCCGGTCTACTGGGCCAGCGCCGTCGCCGGCTTCTTCCTCGGCTAC
>DAOKZM010000331.1:0-1228 GCA_035325665.1 Thermomicrobiales bacterium
GCGGCGACGACCGCCAGCGCCGACAGGCCGGCGACGAGCCAGATGACCGGGGTGTAGGAGCCTGCCGCGGCCAGCAACAGGCCGGCGCCGACCGGGGCGACCGCCCGCGAAGCGGTGATGCAGAGGGCGACGACGCCGTTGATCGCGCCGTAGCTCGACGCGCCGAAGAGGTCCGACACCAGCGCGGCGCGGGCCGGGGTGATCGCGCCGAAGCCGGCCCCGAACAGGACGACGAACAGCACGGCTCCCCATGTCCCCGGCACGACGACCAGCACGACCAGCGAGACGGTCTGGATGGCGAAGATCGCGGCGGTGACGACGCGACGCGGGATGCGCCCGCCCAGCGGGGTGAAGATCAGCCGGCCCGGCAGCGCCAGCAGCCCGACCGCCCCGGCCGCCGATGCGGCGAAGCCGGAGCCGAACCCACGGCCGATCAGGTAGGGGATCAGGTGGACGGTCATCGTCATCGTCGCCAGCGTCGCCAGCACGAACGCGGCGACCAGCCACCAGAAGGTCTGGCTGTGCAGCGCCTCGCGCGCCGTCATCCGTGGCTCGGCGACGACCGCGCCGCCCCGCTGGATCGCCGACGCCTCGCCGTCCGGCGCCAGCCCGAGCGCCTCGGGACTGCGGCGCAGGACGAGCGCGTGGAGCGGGATCGTCCCGATCGCCAGCAGCACGGCGAGGATCAGCAGCCCCTCGCGCCAGCCGTAGCCGCTGACCAGCCACTCGCTCAAGGGGATGTAGATGACGCTGGCCAGGCCGGCGACGAAGGTGAGCAGGGTCAGCGCCCGGGCGCGGTAACGCCGGAACCAGGTCGCGACGACGACGAAGGCCGGCTCGTAGAGCACGGCCGCCATCACCAGCCCGATCCCGGCCCAGACGAGGTAAAAGCCGAGCAGCGACTCGACCCGCGACCAGGCGACGACCAGCAAGGTCGCGGCGACCGAGCCGGCCGTCATCAGGCCGCGCGGGCCGTGGCGGTCGAGCCAGCGGCCGGCCGGGATCGCCGCGACGCCGGAGATGAGCAGCGCCAGCGAGTAGGCGCCGGTCATCTGGGCGATCGACCAGCCCATCTCGGCGCCGATCGGAGTCAGGAAGACGGAGAAGGCGTAGTAGAGGACGCCCCAGGAGGTAATCTCGGTGAGCGAGAGGGTCGCCACCATGACCCAGCCGTAGTAGAGGCGCGATCGCTGCAGCGGCCCCGCCGCCTCCCCCGCCGGCCGGCTGG
>DAOKZM010000331.1:1238-4208 GCA_035325665.1 Thermomicrobiales bacterium
CCTCGCTCACCGCCGGCTCAGGCCGGCTTGTGGGCGCGGACGAAGCCGCTGACGACCTTGCCGTCGCCGGCCGGCGCGCCGCAACACCCGAGCGCCGCGTCGGTGTCGTAGACGGTGGTCACCTCGATGCCGGCATCGACGAAGCCAGCCGCGGCGAGGCCGTCGAGGTACTCGCCCTCCTCCATCGCCCCGGCGACGCAGCCGGCCCACACCTCCATGTCGGCGCGGATCTCCGCCGGCAGCTCGCCCCGGATGACGACGTCGGAGACGGCGAACAGCCCGCCCGGCCGCAGCACGCGGTACGCCTCGCGCAGCACCCGCGGCTTGTCGGCCGAAAGGTTGATGACGCAGTTGGAGATGATCACGTCGACGCTATTGTCCGGCAGCGGGATGTTCTCGATCTCGCCCTTCAGGAACTTCACGTTCTCGGCCCCGGCCTGGGCGCGGTTGCGCTCGGCCAGCGCGAGCATCTCGTCGGTCATGTCCAGTCCGTAGACGAACCCCTCCGGCCCGACCCGCCGGGCCGAGAGGAGGACGTCGATCCCGCCCCCCCGAGCCGAGGTCGAGGACGACCTGACCCGGCTCGAGCTGCGCCAGCGCGGTCGGGTTGCCGCAGCCGAGCGAGGCGAGGACGGCATCCTGGGGCAGCGAGCCCTTCTCGGCGTCGGTGTAGTCGCCGGTGACGATGATCGAGCTGAGCTCGCTCCCGCCCGAGCAGCAACTGGAGACCGACGACCCGCAACAGCTGGCCTGGCCGCTGCCATGCAGCACGATCTTCGCGGCCTCGCTATAGCGCTCCTTGACGACGGTGCGGATGTCCTGCCCGGTCGGGGAAGACGACTGACTCATGGTGATACCCTCCTGAAACGCTGCCGGCGAAAGGGCCGGTTTGAGGCTCGAACCTACCACGCCCCGGGCTATCCGGCGGCGCTGGGGACGGTCGTGCGTAGTCGCGTTCGAGCATGACGATTGCATCGCGTTCATCCGTTCGGGAAAAGGCGAAAGACATGATAGCAGCCAGGCGCGTCATCGTGATGACGATGAGCCTTGCCCCGCGGCCGGCACACCTCCCGCGTGCCACGACGCCGTTCACCCGTCACCACCGTTCGTAAAAATCCGAATCATCGAGGCTGCAAACAGCCATGGGATTCAGTATGGCTTCGCCAATTTACGAATAGGAGCGGCAATTGTCAAGGCCTTTTCAGTTCCGCTTCACACGCGCTTCACACATTGCCGGTCGACGCCGCATATGCTGGTCGATGAACGGCGGGCCGAGGAAGCGAGGCGAGGTGAATGAACAACAACGATGAGCCGGTCAGAGTCCTGATCCTCTGCACTTACAACTCGGCGCGCGCGCAGATGGCCGAGGCGCTGCTGCGCCGGATCGGCGGCGAGCGCTTCGACGTCTACTCGGACGGCACGGAAGCGACCCGCGTCCCCCCGCTGGCGGTGCGGGCGATGGCCGACATCGGGATCGACATCTCGGAGGCCCGCTCGAAGCACCTCGACGAGTTCATCGACGATCGGTTCGACTACGTCATCACCGTCTGCGACGCGGCCAACGAGGCCTGCCCCGTCTTCCCCGGCGCGCCGGAGCGCATCCACTGGTCGTTCCGCGACCCCAGCCGTGCCGAAGGGACCGACGAGGAGCGCCTGCGCGAGTTCAGCAAGGTCCGCGGCGAGATCACGATGCGCCTGCGCACGTGGGTCCAGCTGTTCGGCTAGCCCACCTCACGGGTTCGGCAGGAGATCCCAGATCCACGGGTAGCGGAAGTACTCATCGTAGAGCGGGCGCAGGTCGGACGAGCTGTGCGACTGGAAGATCGACAGCACCTCAGCCGGCGTGACGATGCCGTAGGCGTGTCGCTGGTAGAGGTCGCGCCAGGCGTGCCAGAAGTCGTTCCAGCCCATCTGCCAGGCGACCTGGTAATAGAAGCGCGCGCCCTGCTCGTAGATCGAGTAGTACCACTGCCGGCCTGGCGCGTTCGCCAGCTCGACCGCGTCGGCGTCCAGCCAGTACTGATATCCCTCGGCCGGCGGATCGGGCGCCTCGGTGAAGCCGCTCGGCAGCCCGCGCTCGAAGAACTCGGCGCCGCCCTCGTCGATCCAGCCATCGATCAGCGTCCGGTTGCCGATCACCGCATAGAGCCACTGGTGGGCGACCTCGTGGACCACCAGCCGGTCGAGCGGAGCGTAGGCGCCGTTGATGTAGATCAGCCCTGGGAACTCCAGCCCGCCCGGCATCCGCGGCCCGACATCGACGATACTCAGCGTCGGGTACGGATACGGCCCGACCAGGTCCGACATCGCGGCCACCGTCGCCTCGGCTGCTGCGAACGCGGTCCCGGCCGCGCCGCCCAGGCTGGCCGGGTGGCGGTAGTAGAGCGCCGTCGTGCCGTCGGAGAGGGTCGTCGACTCGACACCAAAGCCACGCGAGAGCGCCAGCGCGAAGTCACGCACGTTCGTCGCCGCCAGCTCGTGGCGCGTCCGGCCGCCGCCCAGCGAGGACTGACCGGTCTCGACGCCGGTATGGGCGACGACAACGCCGGATGCCACGTCCACCGTCACCACGTAGTCGGCCACCCGCGACTGCGACGGGTCGAGCGTCTCGGAGAAGACGTGCCGGTCGGAGACGATCGGGAACCAGTAGCCGAGGCGCAGCACGCCGCTATCGAGCGAGGTCCCGCCCCAGCCACTGGACTCCTGCCGCACCGCGAGCTGGAAGTCGATAGCGACGGTGAACGGCGCCGCCAGCCCGTCCGGCAGCGGCACGCCGAGGATGAACCCACCGTCGATCCACTCCGGCTCGACCGGCTGGCCGGCGACGCGCAGCGCGTCGAGCGTGAAATAGCCGTAGACGGCCGGAACGACCTGCAGGTAGGGCGTCCCCGGCCGCGGCCCGTTGAAGCGCTCCACGGCGATGGCGGCCGACGCGGTCACCGCCCCCGTGTCCACGTCCGCGTTGGCGAT
>DAOKZM010000332.1:0-3653 GCA_035325665.1 Thermomicrobiales bacterium
CGGCGTTTGGCTTCGCCGCGACCTCGCCGGTCAACACGACCGCGCTGGTCAACGGCTGGTTCGAGAAGCGTCGCGGCCTGGCGCTCTCGATGGCGACCTCCGGCTCGGCCTACGGCCAGTTGCTGATCGTCCCGGTCGCCACCGTCATCCTGATGAACTGGGGCTGGCGCGCCAGCTATCTGGCGATCACCATCGCGCTGCTGCTGCTGATCCTGCCGATTGCCATCTTCTTCATCCGCGACGCGCCGCGCGACCGCCCGGCCCGCGGTCGCGGCGGGCAGATCGACGATCGGCCGAAGGTGTCGCTCGGCCGGGCGGTCCGAACGGCCGCCTACTGGCAGCTCTCATTCGGCATGTTCGTCTGCGGGTTCACCATGTCGTTCACCTCGGTCCACATGATCCCCTACCTAACCGACATGCCCGAGCACTCGGCCCACACGATGCAGACGACCGCGTCGCTGGCCCTCTCGGTCGTCGGCGCCTGCAGCATCCTCGGCGCGATCGTGATGGGCTTCCTCTCCGACCGGGCCGGCCACCGGCACCTGCTGGCGGTCGGGTCGTGGATCCCCGGTATCTTCCTGGCGGCGATCGTCCTCGGTATCTCCTGGACCTCGACGACGCCGCTGGCCTCGGCGATGGCGGCCGACATCTACGGGCGCGCCTCGCTGGCGACGATCTTCGGCTTCATCTTCACCGCGATGAACGTCGGCTCCGGCGTCGGCGCCTGGCTGGCGGGGCTGGACTACGACATCACCGGCAACTACCACGCCTCGCTGCTGGCCAACGTTGGCATGGGCGTCGCCGCGGCGGTGGTAACGTTCGTCATTCGCGAGCGCCCGGTCGCGCCGGTCCCGGCCGGCGTCCCGGGTCTCGCGCCGTCAACTGCCACCGGCGACTGACGGACGCCGCCGCTCGGGCGGGCCGAGCAGCACGCCGGCGCCGACGTAGACCATCCCGGTCGATACCGGCCAGCGGGCAACTAATGACCCGCTGATCGCCATGAACACCAGCAGCAGCCCAATGATGATGAAGCCGAGGATCGTGTCCAACCGGTGGCTCTCTGCGTCAGACGGCCCGATCCGTCTCCTCACGTTCGTAGTAGGCGGACCGGCGCCGCTGGACGATCGCGGCGATCTGTCGCTGGTCCAACCCATAGAGATGGAGCATGTAGCGGACCAGCTCCAGCCCGGCCTCGAACTCGGGCTGGACGACCTCGTCCGCGCCAAGCTCGCGGAGCCGCCGCATCTGCTCCTGGCTTCGCGAGCGAGCGATGATGTTCAGCCGCGGGTTCAGCCGACGCGCGACGGCGACGGCGACCTCGGCCGCCAGCGGGTCAGAGATCGCCACCACCAACGCCCTGGCCCGTGCCACCCCGAGCTTGGCCATCAGGTCCGGGTTGCCGGCGTCACCGAAGATCGCGAGGAAGCCCCGTTCCTGCGCCGACCGTACCGTCGGCAGGTCGTAATCGACGATCAGGAACTGAAAGCCCCGGCGGTGGAGCGATTCGGCGAGCGCGCTCCCGATCCGCCCGTAGCCACAGATGATGGTGTGCCGCCGCATCACGATGTCGAACGTCGGCTCGAACAGTTCCGCGCCGGCCTCGTCGGCGCCGCGCGCCGGTAGCGCCTCTAGCAACCGCGGCGTCGCATTCACCAGCAGTGGCGCGACAATTAGCGTGCCGAGCGAGAGCGCCAGGATGCGCCGGTCCTGGTCGTCGGCGATGATGTCGCGCCCGAGCGCCTCGCTGGCCACGATGAGCGACACCTCGCCGATCTGGGCCAGCAGCACGCCAGCCATCCCCGCGCTGGCCCGCGATAGGCGGAACAAGCGCAGGACCCCCGCCAGGATGGCGGTCTTGCCGAGGACGACGAGGAGCACCAGCCCGATGATCGTCCCCAGCTGGCCGCCGACGAGGTCGAGGTCGAGCAGCATGCCGATCGAGACGAAGAAGAGCGTCGCGAAGGCGTCGCGCAGCGGGGTAATGTCCGCCAGGACCTGATGCGAGAAGTCGGACTCGGACACGATCAGGCCAGCCAGGAACGCCCCGAGAGCGATCGAGAGCCCGGCCTGCTCGGTCACCAACGCGGCGCCGAGGGCGATGACGATGATCGACAGCACGAACAGCTCGCGCGACTTCGTCCGCTCGACCAGCTCGAGCAGTGCTGGGACGAGCCGCAGGCCGAGTATCAGCACCGCCGCCAGGACTGCCGCCGCGATACCGACCGACCGTCCGATGGTGACGACGACGTGGCCGCCCTCGCTGCTGGCCAGGATCGGCAGCGCAACCAGCATCGGCACGAGGGCAAGGTCCTGGAAGATCGCGACCCCGCCGGTCGCCCGTCCGTGCCGCGTCTCCATCTCGCCACGCAACATCAGCATCTTGATCGCGACGGCCGAGGAGCCGAGCGCGACGACCATGCCGAACACCACCGCGGCGGACCCCGACCAGCCCAGCAGCAGCGCGACGCCGAAGCCGGCAACCAGCGTCAGCACGATCTGCATGGCGCCGCCGCCGACAGCGACTCGGCGAATGTGGAGCAGCTCGCGCAGCGAGAACTCGACCCCCAGCGAGAACATCAGGAAGGCGACGCCCAGCTCGGCGAGCGTCTGGACGATCTCGAGGTCGAGGTCGATTCCCGGCGTCGACGGGGCGATCAGGACACCGGCGATCAGGTAGCCGAGGATGACCGGCACGTTCAGGCGTCGGGCGACGACCCCACCAGCGAACGCCGCCGTCAGAGCAATGCCGATCGTGGAGACGAGATGTGGATGGTCCACGACGTATCCCGTCGGTGCTGTCAGCAATCGGGCACCGCCAGCTCGTGCGCCCCTCGGTCGCTCAGCCCGGCGGCTGGTTATGGCGCCCGCGAACGCGGTCGGCCCGGACGACGATCAGCACTCGCGGGTCGGACGACAGCGCCCCCGCGTAGCGCTCGGCGCGCTCGCCGATGTAGCGCGCGGCAATCTCGCGTAGCTCCGCCCGCGCTGCGCCGTCATCGCGTACCAGGCGCGCCTGCCCGCGCACTTCGACGTAGGCATACGGGTTCGCCGGGTCGGTCACGACGACCGTCACCCGGCCATCGCCTGCGATATGCCGCGCCTTAACCGACGCGGCCGGCGCGATCATCCGCAGCTCGTCGCCCTCGAGCCTGTACCACATGACTGACGACTGCGGGCTGCCATCGGCGGCCAGCGTCGTCAGCACAGCGAAGGCGGGCCGTTCCATCATCTCGCGGTCCTCGATCGTGTAGCTCATCGCTCGAAGCTCCATCCAGTCGTGACGCCCGGTGTCACGGCCCTAGTCCACCCGGATTCCGACTGGCTCACGGGACGCGAGATCATGATAGCCGGGAATCCCCACCGGCCGCTATCGCTCGACCGGCACGGACATTGCGACCGTCGCACGATTGGTAGAGCGGACGCCCTCACGCCGGGGCCGACGAATATGAGGACGACACGTCATGGCGAAGAAGATCGACCAGGAGCGTAAGTACGCCGACCGGCTCAACGAAGAGCTGCGCGAGACGCTGGAGTCGCTCCAGCGCGTCGAGCAGGAGATTCCCGCGCTAACCAGCGACAGCGATCAGGAGGGCGGGGTGCCGGCCAACCACATGGCCGACCAGGGCACTGACGTATACGAGATGGAGCGGTTG
>DAOKZM010000332.1:3663-4191 GCA_035325665.1 Thermomicrobiales bacterium
CAACGCCCGCGTCCAGATGGTCCGCGAGGCGCAGCAACGGCTCGCGGACGGCGCCTACGGCGCCTGCCAGCGCTGCGGCAGGCAGATCAGCCCCGAGCGGCTGGAGGCGCTGCCCTGGGCCGCCTACTGCATCGAATGCCAGGAGATCGTTGACCAGGAGATGGACCAGACCGGCCTGCCCCCCTACCCGCAACTCGAACCGGTCGAGAACCCCCGCGCCGGAGAACGCAAACGGGCGTCGGGACGCGGGACGGGGTGATGTAGGGGCGTATCGCATACGCTCGTTACGCCTATGACCCGCCGAACCGGCGCCATCCCCCGCTTCGTAGGGGAGGGCGCGACGCGAACACGTTGGCGCCAACCGGAACTGGGGCACCCTCCCGCGTCAGGGCGGCGAACCGGGCGCCAACGCCCAGAGGGCCCCCGGGCGATGGTTCGCGATGATCCGTCGGCGTCGTGTCAGATGGCCCAGAACTCCGACATCAGTCCGGCGGAGCGGAAGACGGCGACCGCCTGTTCGGCGCTACG
>DAOKZM010000333.1:0-4189 GCA_035325665.1 Thermomicrobiales bacterium
GGTCAGCTGGTTGCCATACGGGTCGATGCCGATGTGCAACGGCAGGACGTGCGAGATCAGGTACTCGGCGGCGACATAGGCGGGGATCGCGACCAGCGACTGGCCGATGCCGTACTTGGCGTACCGCCCGCCGTCGTCGCCGGGCACCGCTGACGCGGTAAAGCCGGCCGCGTCGAGCGCCGGATTGGCCGCCACCTCATCGTACGTCGGCGACGTGACGCTGAAGTCGCCGTCCTCAACCATGCTCCGCGTCACCTGATACATGAGCGTGTCGTCGCCGTACAGGAACACCCCGCGCGAGATCGCGACGTAGACCAGCGTCACCCCCGCCAGCACCAACAGGGCAACGACCGCCGCCTCACGCCTCACGCCTCATCCCCCACGTCCCGCTTCCCCATCCCCCGTCCCTCATCCCTCATCCCTCATCCCCCCGAAGCATACGAACGCCCGGCCATTGCTGGCCGGGCATCCGTCGGGGGTGCTACTGTTGAGCGCCTAGTCGTCGCCGCTGGAGACCGTGGCGTAGGCCGGCTGGACGTGGGACTCGGCACCCTCGACGCGCAGGTCCGGCAGCCAGTGCAGCCAGGTCGGCATGTACCAGTTCCACTTGCCCAGCAGCCGCATGCTGGCCGGGACGAGGATCGAGCGGACGATCGTCGCGTCGATCAGGACCGCGACCGCCAGGCCGAAGCCCATCTGCTGCATCATCACCAGGTTGCCCGAGGCGAACCCGGAGAACACCGCGACCATGATCAGCGCCGCGCCGGTGATGATCTTCGCCGTCGCCTGCAGCCCGACCGCCACCGACTCGCGGTTCTCGCCGGTCTGGTCGTAGTGCTCGCGGATGCGGCTCAGCAGGAAGACGTGGTAGTCCATCGACAGGCCGAACAGGATGCAGAACAGGAAGATCGGCAGCCACGACTCGATCGTCGGCACCTGCTGGAAGCCGAGCAGGTCAGCGCCGAACCCCTTCTGGAACACCGCCACCAGCAGGCCGTAGGCCGCGCCGACCGAGAGCAGGTTCATCACGATCGCCTTGATCGGCACGACGATCGAGCGGAAGGCCAGCGTCAGTAGGACCAGCGACAGGCCCAGGACGAAGGCGAACACGATCGGCGTGTAGTCGTCGATTAGGCTGTTGAAGTCCGCATTGAACGCCGACATGCCGGTGACGTAGGTGCGGGCCGACGTGTTGCGGAAGCTCGACGGCACGATGTCCGAGCGCAGCTTCTCGACCGTCGCGTAGGCCGCTTCCGAGTTCGTGTCGACCGACATCGGCGCCGACACGAGCGTCAGGTCGCCCGCGTCGTTCGTCGTGACCGTCGCCGGACCGAACTCGCCGGTCTCGCCGAGCTTGCCGACGAGCGTGTCGATGCCCGTCTTGATGCCCGGGTCGGTCGCCTGGCCATCGACGACGATCTCGACCGGCGTCAGGACGCCGACGTAGAAGTCGCGCTGCAGCTCCTGGTAGGCGGTCTTGACGTTGCTCTCCGGCAACGACTCGACGCCGGCGAAGCCGGTGTTGATGTCAGTGTACGGCAGCGCCGCGCCGAGCAGGATCGTCAGCGCCAGGGCGATCGCCATCACGGGGTGGTTCATGACCACGCGGGTGATCGTGCCCCAGAAGCCGCGGTGAATCGTCTCGCTATCGTAGGCGCGCTGACGGGCGACCATCGCCTCGTCGTACTTGCGCCGCCGCGGCCAGTCCAGCTTGTCACCCAGCAGCGACAGGGAGGCCGGGATCAGCGTCAGCGTCGCGGCGACCGAGACGAGCACCACGATGACCGCGCCCGCGCCGAGCGAGCGGAAGATCGTCGTCGGGATCAGGAACATGCCCATCAGCGCCAGCACGACGGTCATGCCGGAGAAGACGACCGCCTTCGAGGCCGTGCCGCCCGCGATCGCGATCGCATCGTGCTTGCTGGCGCCGTGGCGGCGCTCCTCGCGGTAGCGCTCGATGATGAACAGCGAGTAGTCGATGCCGACCGCCAGGCCGATCATCGTGATCATGTTCGTCACGAAGAACGACAGCTCGAACGCCCGGCCGACGATCGCGGTCAGACCCAGCGAGACGGCGATCGCGACCAGCGCCAGGATGATCGGCACCCCGGCCGCGACCAGCGCGCCGAACACGACGACCAGGATGATCAGCGCGATCGGCATGCCGAGCACCTCGGCCTGCTGCAGGTCCTTCTCGGCGATCGAGTTGAACGCATCGTTGATCGAGAGGTCGCCGACCGTCCGCACCTCGATGCCGGGCGCGCTATGCGCGGCGACGATGGCGAGGTACTCGTCGGTGTTCTTCTCGGCATCCTCGAGCTCGCCGACGAGCGTCACCGGCACGATCGTCGCGTGACGGTCGGCCGAGACCATCGCCTGCGCGTTCGCGCTGCCGGCCGCCGACGCCTCGTAATAGTTGCCGATCGAGCTGACGACGTCGGTCGCCGCGCGCAGGTCGGCGGTCGTCTTCTCGACGACCTGCTGGAATGCCGCGTCATCGACCGTCGCATCCGCCGAGCGGATCACGATTGTCTCGGTGATCGGGTGCGGGCCGCGCAGGCGCTCCTCGAGGAGGTTGTCGCCGCGGACCGATTCCGGCTTGTTCAGGAAGTTGGACTCGGTCGTCAACACGTCGCCGAGGCCCGACGCGGCGACGCCGGCCAGGACGAGCAGCATAACCCAGACAATCACGACGCGCCACGGGTGCCGGGCGCTGGCGCTGGCCATGCCGCTGGTGGAGAAGAGCTTCGCCATCGAGGGCTACTCCAATCTTGGAGTTGTTTTCGGCTCAGCATCGAGCCGGGTCGGGAAACACGGGAGTCCCCACGGCTGGGCCTCACCCAGCGGCAGAGACCGAGGTTACTTCGTCGAAAACAGGGTGCGCCAACTGCGGCTGCCGCGGACGCGGGCCAGCTCCTGCTGGTTGTACGCGACCACGTACTTCATCGTGATGGCATCCATCGTCGGACCTCCTCCTTCGCACTCCGGTGCGATTCGCCGGCTGCGACCTCGCATCGGCTGGCTCCGTCGCCAGCCTGCCGACCTGGACCAGCATAGGAGCGAGGAACTCCGCCGTCCTCCGACGATGGTCCTGTTTCGCGCCTGTACGACGGTTCAGGGAAGGTCAGGAACCACTTCGGTGGCCTGACTCGGTACCATTCCAGTGGCGCGCGGATGCGCGTGAGGGCACGACGGAGAGAGGCGAATGAACGAGCTGGTCATGCTCTGGCGGGGCGTCACGATGCGCTGCCCGGTCTGCGGCAGCCGGGGGCTGTTCCGCCGCTGGACGCAAATGGTCGATCGTTGCCCGCGCTGCGGCTGGAACTTCGAGCACGAGGAGGGCTACTGGGTCGGCGCGATGGCGTTCAACATCGTCCTGACCGAGCTGATCTTCGTCGCGCTGCTCATCGCGATCGTCATCGCCACCTGGCCGGACATCCCGGTCTGGCCGCTCATCCTCGCCGGCGTCGTCCTGAACGCCATTCTCCCATTCGTCCTCTACCCGATCTCGAAGACGATCTGGGCAGCAGTGGATCTCGCATTCTTCAACCGCCTGCCGCCGGGCCGCCTGCGCCGCTGATTGGCCCTCCCGACGCGATCGCGCTTTCTGGAACGTCGCCGATTCACCTGCTACATTTCGCGCCTCGCGGTCTCACCGTCCTTACGCTGTGGCGTCTCAGTGATCGTCGTTCTCGTTCGGAAAGGACGCGCGCGATGGCAACCTACGTCCTGGTCCACGGCGCGATCGTCGGCGGCTGGTGCTGGCGCTGGGTAGCGCCCGCGCTCCGGGCCGCCGGCCATGACGTCCACACGCCGACCCTGACCGGCCTCGGCGAACGGGTCCATCTGGCGAGCCCCGACATCGATCTCGACACCCACATCACCGACGTCGTCAACCTGCTCGAATACGAGGATCTGACCGGCGCCATCCTCGTCGGCTGGAGCTACGGCGGCATGATCGTCGCCGGGGTGGCCGACCGCGCCGCCGGGCGGATCGGCCACCTCGTCTACCTCGACTCCGACGTGCCGCGCGATGGCGACACCAGCGCGCCACCAAGCGATCACGCTGCGCGAGAGGAGTTGGCTCGCGTTCACGGCAAGGGCTGGCACATTCCGCCAGAGCAGACACGCGCCGAGTCGTTGTTGCTCTCCGAGCTGGACGACGATCGACGACGCTGGATCGCAGCGC
>DAOKZM010000334.1:0-892 GCA_035325665.1 Thermomicrobiales bacterium
CGCAGCCTGACGATCGCCTCCGCGCTGGGTTCCGGGTTCCACGCGGTCCTCGGCGGGCGGCTGTGGCAGTGGCCGGTCTACTGGGCCAGCGCCGTCGCCGGCTTCTTCCTCGGCTACGTCGGCGGCGTCGCGCTCGGCATCGAGCTACTGCCGCTCGGCAGCGTCCCGCTGCTCTCCTCCCTGGCCGGCGCCTTCCTCCTGCTTGGGCTGGCCTGGTACTTCATGGCCCCGAGCGCGCCCGCCTGACCCGCCCCACCACCGGGCGGCATCCCCCGTGCGATACCGCACATGACCATGACCGGATGTCGTGCGACAATGATGGCGTGGACGTGCGTCCGGACGCCGCGCGAGCGGCGATGGGGCGAGCAGTCGTGTGCGTAGGCAGGGGGACCGCAGCGTATGACCAAGACCAAGGGGATCCTGATCGGCGTCGGCGCGCTGATCGTGTTCGTCGCGATCATCGTCGGCCTGTACCTCCTCGGCGGCTCACATCAATCGGCGCTCGAGCGCCTGCGCGACATCGTGATCGTCCTGATGGGCCTGATCTCGGTCATCATCACGATCCTGCTCCTCGTCGTCGCTGTCGTCCTCGTCTGGGTCGCCTTCGCGATCAAGGACAAGGTCATCCCGATGCTAGAGCAGCTGACCGAGACCACGCATCGCGTCAAGGGCGCGGCGGCGTTCGTCACCGAGGAGGTCGCCTCTCCGGTGATCACCTTCTACGGCAACGTCGCCAAGGCCCGCGCGATGGTCAAGACGGTCACCGGCCGCGACCCCAAGGGCAAGGGCGTCTCGAAGCTGCTCAACGACTGACGACCGAGGCCGGCAGGAGGGTCGAATGGAGCGGATGGGTCACGGCGAGAGGCTGGCGCCCTGGGGGTCCTGGCGCGAG
>DAOKZM010000334.1:902-4186 GCA_035325665.1 Thermomicrobiales bacterium
GGGACCGCCAGCTACGGGATACGAGCGGCGACACGTCGTCGCTCTCCTTCCTGAGCGGCTTCCTGCTGGGCGCCGTGACCGGCCTCATCATTGGGCTGGCCCTCGCGCCGCAGTCCGGCCGCCGGATGGTCGAGCAGGTCTGGCATACCGGCATCGAGCTGCGCCAGCGTGGCGCCCGGTCACTCGGCACGCATGACGACGAGACACTCGCCGATGAGGCGGAGCAGGCCGAGACGGAGCTGATGCGCCGGGTCCACCGGCAAGAGTGAGCCGCCGCGCGGCGATGGGATACAAGGGGGAGAATTGATGAGCGAGAGCCTCGACGCGGTCGTCGCCGAGCAGATGCGCCGCTGGACGGTCCCCGGCGTCACGGTTGGCGTCCTCAAGGACGGCAAGCGCAACCTCCACGCCTGGGGCGTGACGAGCCTCGAGACGGAGCAGCCGGTCCGGGAGGATACCCTCTTCCAGATCGGCTCCATCTCGAAGGTGTTCTGCGCGACGCTGGTCATGACGCTCGTTGATGAGGGCAAGGTCGACCTCGACGCGCCGATCTTGACGTACCTGCCCGACCTCCGGCTGGCCGACGAGGCCGCCCAGAGCGACATCACCCTGCGCCACACGTTGACCCACACCAGCGGCATCTACGGCGACTTCTTCGACGACTTCGGCATGGGCGACGACGCGCTGGCCAGATCGGTCGAGGGATTCGCCACGCTGCGGCAGTGGACGCCCCTCGGCAGCTCCTGGGCCTACTGCAACGTCGGCTTCAACCTGGCGGGAGCCGTCGTCGAGAAGGTCCTCGGCCAGGGATACGAGCAGGCGATGCGCGAGCGCGTCTTCGAGCCAGCGGGCCTCGGCCACAGCTTCTTCTTCGCCCACGAAGCGATCGTCCACTCCGCCGCCATCGGCCACACACTGGTCGACCCGGCCGGCGACGAGCACCAGGTTGCGAGCAAGTACCCACTGCCGCGCTGCGTCAACCCGGCCGGCGGGATCATCTCGACGGTCGATGACCTGCTCGGCTTCGCCGCGATGCACATGAACGGCGGCACGGTTGGTGACAGACAGATGCTGAGCGCAGCGTCCGCCGCCGCGATGCAGGAGAAGCAGACGAGTGCCGCCAACTGGGCCGACGAATGGGGCATCGGCTGGGACATCCGCTGGGTCGGTGGCGAGAAGCTGATCGGTCACGGCGGCTCGACCAACGGCTTCCAGGCACGCCTGACCGCCGTCCCCAACCGTGGCTACGCCATCGCGATCCTGACCAACAGCGGCCGCGGCGCGGCGCTCAATAACGCCGTCGAGCGGTGGGCGCTGTCCAACGACCTCGGCATCGACCTGCCGAACCCGGAGCGTGTCACCCTGTCGTCCGAGCAACTCGCCGCCGTCGCCGGCTCCTACCGCCAGCCGCAGGCCGAGTACACCGTCTCGGTCGAAGACGGCGGGCTTCGGCTGGAGGTGGTCGGCATCAGCCCGCTCTCCGGCCAGCGGATCACCCCGCCCGCCGAACGCCTGGAGCCGGTCGGCGAGCGCGAGTTCCTCGTCACCACCGGCGCCGGAGCCGGCCGCCGCGTGGACTTCTTCGGCGGCGACGGCGATCACCCGCGCTTCATCCGCAACGGCGGCCGGCTCGCCGAGCGCGACTGACCCCGAATACGACGCCCGAGCTGCTCCCGCCTGGCCCGCGGGGGCAGCGCAGCGCACGAGAGGGACGATTTCGTGAGTGAGCCACTGTCGATGGTCCTGACCGGCGACAGCATCATCCTGCGCGGGCTGGCGATGGGCGAGGACGACGACGCCCGCCAGCTCGCCGCGATGATCCAGCAGGCCGATGTCGCCCTGACCAACCTCGAGGTGCTGCCGAACGACTTCCAGGGCCACCCCGACCACGAGAGCGGCGGCACCCACATGGGCGCGCGCGCCGAGGTGCTCGACGAGCTGCTTGCGCTCGGCTTCAACCTCTTCCCGGCGGCGACGAACCACGTCATGGACTACGGCATCGCCGGGCTGCTGGCGTCGATGGCGGCGCTCGATGCCCGCGGCGCGCGCTACGCCGGGATCGGCCGCAACCTGACCGAGGCACGCATGCCCACCTACCTCGACACTGACCGCGGCTCCGTCGCTCTGCTCGCCTGCGCCTCGACGTTCGGCGCAGGCTGGCAGGCCAGCGAGCAGCGGCCGGATATGCCCGGCCGTCCTGGCCTTAACCCGCTGCGGGTGACGACGACCTACGAGGTCACCGCCGGCCAACTGGCGACGCTCCGCGAGATCGCCGAGACCCTGGGCATCGAGCAGCGCCGGCAGGAGCGCATCGCGATGGGCTTCGGCTTCCCGCCGAACGACCCGGAGGTATTCCCGTTCGCCGGCAGCCTATTCCGCGCCGCGGACACGCACCGGATCATCACCGAGGCCGACCAGCGGGACGTCGACGCGATCGCCGGTCTTGGGATTGCGCCCGCGCCGGGAGTCGCGGCGCCGCAGGCGGAAGCTGCCGAACCCCCGCAGCTCGATCTTCTCGCCCCGCCGCAGCGCGTCCTTGATGGTCTCGAAGACCGTGTCCACGATCACTTCGGAGTGCTTCTTGGTGAGGTCCGAGGCTCTCGAGACCTCCTCGACGAGCTCGGCCTTCGTCATGCTGGCGCCCGAAGCCACGGGACCCTCCGGTCGGAAGGGCGCCGCCTCCCGCGCCACGCATCCGGGGCGCGGCACGGGAGGACGGCGCGGGGGTGCTACTGGCTGTGCCGGAACCGCTCGGCGAGCGTCGCGCCGCCGCTGCTGGCGTCGCTGGAATAGGTCTCCCAGTCGGTCCGGTAATCGTCGGACTTCAGCGCGCGGATGCTGAGGCCGATCTTCCGCTCGCTGGGGCTGAGCTTGATGATCTTCAGCTGGTACGACTTGTCCACCTCGAGTTCCACCTTGTCGGTGCCCGACGTATCGTCGAACTCCGACACGTGGATCAACCCCTCGATGCCGTCGGCCAGCTCGACGAAGGCGCCGAAGTTGGTCATGCGGACCACCTTGCCCTCGACGACGTCGCCGACGTTGTGCTGGCTGAAGAACTCGTCCCACACGTCGGTGGCGAGCTGCTTGAGCCCGAGCGACAGGCGCTGGTTGTCGGCGTCGATGTTGAGCACCATCGCCTCCACCTTGTCGCCCTTCTTGAGCACCTCCGACGGGTGCTTCAGGCGCTTGCTCCACGACATGTCGGAGATGTGGATGAGGCCGTCGATGCCGTCCTCCGCCTCGACGAACGCCCCGAACTCGGTGAGGTTGCGCACCTTGCC
>DAOKZM010000335.1:0-2279 GCA_035325665.1 Thermomicrobiales bacterium
GCGCGATCCGTCGCCGTATGTGGTAGAGGTTGGCAGTCCAGCCGATTCCCCAGACGTGCGGCACGACGAGCCGCTCGTCGTCGGGGTTCCAGAGCCGCTGGCGCACGCGCCCGAGCGTCGGAGGCCGAAAGTCGTACGGAACACCCAGAGCACGGCCGTGCCAGTCGCGGTCGGCCGGCGCCCTCCCGAGCTGGTCGAGCACCGCCACGACGGCCACCACCGCCAACACCAGATACGCCAATCGCCGGATTCGTCGCATCTCGTCCTCCCATCCCACTGCCAGCGAAGCGACCCAACCAGGTGCAGCATAGCGCAGGAAGCGGCGACGGATCTCCCGCGTACGTACATGGCCGCCTTGACACTGTTTGGGTTAAACTTCTAAGATCAATCGGATACCGCTTGAGTTGTTCAGCCTGAAACAACGGTTGACCCGCGATCAAGCGACGCGCCGGGGGCCGGCGCGTTTCCCGAACGTTAACAACTGAAGCCCACACGGAAACAAGGAGCAACGAGAATGGAGTACGTTCTCATTGCGCTCGGTTCCGCGGTGCTGGGTGGCGCCATTGCAGCATTGCTGACGAGGCTCTACTTGCAGTCGAGCGCAAGCTCGATGGTCGGCAAGGCGAACCTCGAGGCGCAGCGCATCATCGACGAAGCCGAGACGCAACGACGCGAGACGGTCCTGGAAGCCAAGGACGAAGCGATCCGGGTTCGCACCGAGATGGATCGCGAGGTCGCGAATCGCCGCCGTGACATCGATCGAATGGAACGGCGGATCGAGCAGAAGGAAGAGCAGCTCGACCGGAAGACCGAACAGGTCGACCGCCGGGACCGCAATCTCGAACGTCGCGAGAAAGAGCTCGACGACCGAGAGGAAGAGCTCAAGACCTACCAGGATCGCCAGGAGGAGGAGCTGCAGCGGGTCGCCATGATGACGACGGACCAGGCCCGCGAAGTGCTGCTCAAGCAGACCGAGGACGAGATGCGCGACATGCTCAACCGTCGCGTCCACGAGCTCGAGCAGGAGGCCAAGGCGGAAGCCGACCGCCGCTCGCGCAAGATCCTGGCAACCACTATCCAGCGCATCGCTAACGACTACATCGCCGAGTCCACCGTCTCGGTGGTGCCGCTGCCCAGTGACGACATGAAGGGGCGGATCATCGGCCGCGAGGGCCGCAACATTCGGGCGCTCGAACAGGCGACCGGCTGCGACTTGATCGTCGATGATACGCCTGAGGCCGTCACCCTCTCCGGGTTCGATCCTGTCCGCCGGGAGGTCGCCCGCCGTGCCTTGCTCAAACTGATCCAGGACGGCCGGATCCACCCGGCCCGCATCGAGGAGGTCGTCAACAAGACCCGCCTCGAGCTGGAGGGGGTGATGCGCGAGGAGGGCGAGAAGGTCGCCTACGAGGCCAACGTCCAGGGTCTGCACCCGGACCTGATCAAGCTGCTGGGGCGACTCAAGTTCCGCACCAGCTACGGTCAGAATGTCCTCGCCCACTCGCTGGAGGTATCGCTCGTCGCCGGCGCGCTGGCGGCCGAGCTGGGCGCCGACGTCAACGTCGCCAAGACGGCAGGCCTACTGCACGACATCGGCAAGGCGGTCGATCACGAGGTTGACGGCCCGCACGCGCTGATCGGCGCCGACATCGCGCGGCGGCTTGGCCGCTCGGCGCGAATCGTCCACGCGATCGCCGCTCACCACGGCGAGGAGGAGCCGCAGACGGTCGAGGCGTTCATCGTCGCCACCGCCGACGGCATCAGCGGCGCCCGGCCGGGCGCCCGCCGCGAGATGGTCGAGACCTACATCAAGCGCCTTGAGGCGCTCGAGGCGGTTGCCAACTCGTTCGACGGAGTTGAGAAGTGCTTCGCGATCCAGGCAGGGCGCGAGGTGCGGATCATGGTTCAGCCGGAGAAGGTCGATGATCTGGCTGCCGCAAAGCTGGCCCGCGATATCGTCAAGAAGATCGAAGAGAATCTGGAGTACCCGGGGCAGATCAAGGTGACGGTTATCCGGGAGACACGGGCGATCGACTACGCACGCTAACGCACATTCCAGACAAGTCCACGAAAACGCCGCGGTCAACTGACCGCGGCGTTTTCGTTAGTTCGCTGCCGTCCAACGACAGTTGACGCCTCGCGCGACGTGGTGGTATGACTACCGCGACGCCAGGCTGTGGCCGATCGATGCGGGTGCTCCACCATCGCATCGCCGCCGCCGGGGGAAGGCGTCGATGGGGATGGTGTAGCTCCACGTTTCCGGTCAAACTTAGTGCTGT
>DAOKZM010000335.1:2289-4178 GCA_035325665.1 Thermomicrobiales bacterium
ACGCCCGATTCCACGGACACGACGACGCACGGTTGTCAGACGATCAGTATCCCGCTAACGCACGCTGCAGTGACGGAGGTAATGGCCTGGAGTAGACGAACAATCACGCACACGCGCTCATGCTGCAACGCACGTTTCAGCACGCCGTTACTGGCACAGAGCGGCCACGCCGCCCTGATGGAGGAAGTTCATGGATCGGTTCTTTAGCAAGCTGGACCTGCGCGACATCAAGATCGACCCGGAAGCGAAGTTTCCACCAGACGAGGTCTCATACGCCGAAGTCGACCATGCTGAGCACAGCGACAACAACGTGAGCTGGGACGACGCCGAGGCGGCTGTCGCGACGACGACCCAAACGGCGGTCAAGGTAGAGCAGCGCAATGGCGAGGTCCTGAAGGTGTCCGCGCGCTCGCGGCCCAGCGCCGTCGCCGGGGCGATCGCTGGCGTCGTTCGCGAATCGGGTCGCGCCGAAGTCCAGGCCATCGGCGCCGGGGCGACCAACCAGGCGGTCAAGGCCGTCGCGATCGCCCGCGACTACCTGCTGGAGACCGGCATCGAGGCGATCTGCCTCCCCGCCTTCATCGACGTCACGATCGACGATGAGGACCGCACGGCCATCCGGCTGATCGTCGAGCCGCGCTAGGACTCGCCGGAAGGTGTCCAGCCCGCGGGTCATCCGGGCCGACTTCCACACCCATTCGACGGCATCCGATGGGACGATCGCCCCCGCCGACCTGCTTCGTCAGGCCTCCCGGCGGGGGCTCTCCATTCTCGCGCTGACCGACCACGACACCACGCTCGGCCTAGCCCCGGCGGCAGCGGCTGCCCGGGAGCTTGGCATCCGACTGATCTCCGGCATCGAGCTCTCGACCGACGTCGAGCCGGGCGAGATTCACATCCTCGGCTACGGGATCAATCCGGACGACCGAACCTTGCAGGACGCGCTGGCGACGCTTCGACGGGCGCGGGAGACGCGGATCGATCGGATGGTCGAGCAGCTGCGCTCGATCGGGATCGACCTCGCCCGCGATACGATCCGCCCCAACTCGCCCGGCGGGTCGGTCGGGCGGCCGCATGTCGCCCAGGCGATGATCGCCGCGGGCTATGTCACGTCCGTCTCAGAGGCGTTCGAGCGGTACATCGGCAACGGCAAGCCAGGCTACATTCCATCTCAGCGCCTGACACCGGTCGAGGCGGTCCGGTTGATTGTCTCGGCAGGCGGCATCGCCATCCACGCCCACCCGCTGACATCGCCTCTGTTCCCGGGCAACCTGGACGAGCTGGTCGTCGCCGGCTTGGCCGGTATCGAGGCGTACTATGGCAAGTACACGCCGGCGCAGTGCGAGCGACTGGCAGCAATCGGCGCCGAGCGCGGCCTGCTGATCAGCGGCGGGAGCGACTACCACGGCGAGCGCTATAAGCACGGCTGCGACCTCGGAGCGGTGGACATCCCCGAACCGGTGACGCGGGCGTTCCTGGCTGCCATCGACCACCGGCCGCGGGCCGAATTGAAGCCCGTGCCCCACCTCTGCTAGACTGCCGCGGGCGACCGCCGCAACGTTGATCGCAGCCAATCACGAGCGGCTACCCACCGCCATCCGTCTACGACAGTACCCGAACGACACGAGGACCCGACCAGCCGTGCACGACGCGACCGACAGCCACTCGACCGCGCCAGCCGGGACGGTCGGCGCAGTCGTCGTCGCCGCCGGATCAGGGACGCGCTTCGGTGACCACGAGAAGGTCTTCCTCGACCTGGAAGGGCGGCCGCTGCTGCTCTGGTCGGTCGAACGCCTCGCCCGTCACACGGCAGTCCAGCGCGTCGTGGTGGTCCTGGCGAGCACACGATCGAGCGCGGCCGTGCGCTGCTGGGTGGCGCCGGTCTGGCG
>DAOKZM010000336.1:0-4168 GCA_035325665.1 Thermomicrobiales bacterium
GAAGCGGGCGGTGGCGCCGCGGGCGCTGGCGACGGGGTCGAAGCCCTGGCCGTCGTCGCTGATGCGCGCCTCGACCCAGCGCTTGCCGAGCTTCAGCGCGACGGTCGCCCGGATCGCCCCGGCGTGCTTGCGGACGTTGGCCAGCGCCTCCTGGATGATCCGCAGGAGCTGCAGCTCGCCGGTCTCCGGCAGAGAGACGTCGAAGCTGCCCTCCGGCTCGGTGACGAGCGTGACCTGGACGCCGCTCTGCGCCTGCCAGCTTTCGAGGTAGAGCCGCAGCGTCTCGACGAACGGGCGGTCGGCGTCGCCGGTCGCGCGCAGGCCGAGGATGTGCTCGCGGACGTCGGCGTAGGCCTCGCGAGCGGCCTTGCCGAGCTGGCCGACCTGGGCGGTCGCGCGCTCGACCTCGCCAGCGTCGAGCAGCGCCTCGGCGGCCTGGGCCTTGGTGTTCACGTAGCCGAGCACCTGGGCGACGCTGTCGTGGATCTCGCGGGCGATGCGCTCGCGCTCCTCGACGACGGCCAGCTCGCGTGCCTGGCGGTGGAGCCGGGCGTTCTCGATTGCCAGCGCCGCCTGGGTGGCGAAGCGGGCCAGCGTCTCCTCGTCGGTGCGGTCGAACTCGGCCGCGCCCTCCTTCTCGGTGAGATACAGGTTGCCCAGGACGACGCCGTGGGCGGCGATCGGGACGGCCAGCAGGCTCCGCATCGGCGGGTGGTCCGGCGGGAAGCCGTGTGACTCGGGGTGCTCGGTCAGGTCATGCAGCCGGATGCTCTCGCCGTCGCGCAGGACGTTGCCGAGTAGCCCGTGGCCGGTCGGCAGCGGGCCGAGCGCCTCCCGCTCCTCAGCGTCTATCCCCGAGGTCAGAAACTCCTCCAGCCGGCCGTGCTCGTCCAGGTAGGAGAGCGCCCCGTAGCGCGCGCCGACCAGGACGCGGGCCTCGTCGACAACCCGCTGGAGGACGCGGTCGAGCCGCAGGTCGCCGGTGATGTCGAGGCACGCCTCGTGGAGCGCCAACAGCTCGCGGTTGGTCTGCTCCAGCCGCTCCTGGGTGCGGTCGATGACGTTGAAGATCGCCTCGGAGAAGAAGAGGACGCCGATCAGGATGATGCCGCCCAGCAGCAGGTAGCCCGGCCAGCCGGAGAGCAGGTCGCGGAAGATCACCGCCCGCGCCAGCTCGACGACGACGATGAAGAGGACCGGGGCGAGGATCGACAGCCACTTCAGGCGCTGGAGGGTCATCGGCGAGGCGGTCTCCGCTGGACGCCGGCCCCGCTGGCCGGCGCTCGGCTCCAGTGTGCCACGCCGGCCCGGGCGTACAATCGGCGGGTGTCCCGGCGGGCGCCGGGGCGGAGGGGAGGGGTTGCCGGCGATGTCCGGAGGGCTCGCGTCGACGCTGCGGCGGCATCCGGCGCTGGTGCACCTGTCGCTGCTGCTGGTGGCGCTGTTCTGGGGCGTCACCTTCGTCGCGGTGAAGTACCTGGTCGATCGAATCGGCCCGATCCACGTCCTGCTGCTGCGGGTCGGGTTCTCGTCGGCCTGCTTCGTGGTGCTGCTGGCGCTGACGCGCTCGTCGATCCCGTCGTTCCCGGCGGCCGTCTGGCGGCGGATGGCGCTGATCGCCTTCGCCGGGGTTGTCGTCAACAACCTGGCCATCACCTACGGACAGAGCTACATCTCGGCGGCGCTGGCCAGCCTGATCGTCACCAGCAACCCGATCTTCACGACGGTCATCAGCCGGGTGCTGCTCGGCGAGGTGCTCACCCGGCGCAAGCTGACCGGCATCGCGCTGGCGGCGACCGGCTTCCTGATCGTGCTGCTGTTCGGCGGCAGTGGGGCGAAGTTCTCGGTCGACAACGCCGTCGGCGTGCTGATCCTCATCTGCGCGCCGTTTGGCTGGGCGTTCTACACGGTGCTGTCCAAGCCGCTGCTGGAGGCCTACGAGCCGCACGTCGTCGCCGGATTGACGACGATTCTCGGCGCGCTGATGCTCTCGCCGCTGCTCGTGTTCAACCTCGACGTCGTTGGCGACGTGGTTGGCTTCGGCTGGCGCGAGTGGCTGGCGGCACTGACGATGAGTGTGCTGGCGATCTTCGTCGCCTACATCCTCTGGTACCGCGGGCTGCGCGGGCTGCAGCCGACCCAGGTGGCGGTCTACATCTATATGGTGCCGTTTTTCGGCGTGCTCTCGGCGTGGCTGCTGCTGGGTGAGTCGATCACCCCCTGGCTGCTGCTCGGCGGCGGGACGATCCTGGCCGGCGTGATCGTGACCAACTCGCGCCGCCGGGTCCGCGCAACCCTGCCGGCCGGACGCGGCGAGCAGCCGGCGGCGGGCGTCAGCGGCGTCACGGAGTATGATGCGCGGCGGTAGAGGGACCGATCGCGGATGAGGGAGGAGACGATCATGGCCGAACGTCCCGCCTGGGAGGGCTATCTCGCGGAGCATCACGACGAGCACCTGGAGGAGCTCTTCGAGTTGCTGCGCATCCCGAGCGTCAGCGCGCTGCCGCAGCACGCTGGCGACGTGCGGGCGGCTGCCGAGTGGGTCGCTGAGGCGCTGCGCAAAGTCGGGGCGCCGACGGTCGAGGTGATGCCGTCGAACGGCAACCCGGTCGTCTACGGCGAGTGGATCGTCGACGAGAGCAAGCCGACGGCGCTGATCTATGGACATTACGACGTCCAGCCGCCGGACCCGCTGGAGCTGTGGGACTCGCCGCCGTTCGAGCCGGCCGTGCGCGACGGCTTCGTCTACGCCCGCGGCGCGAGCGACGACAAGGGCAACCTGTTCCTGCCGATCAAGGCGCTGGAGGCCTTGGTTCAGACGCAGGGCGGCCAGCCGCCGATCAACCTGAAGTTCACGATCGAGGGCGAGGAGGAGATCGGCTCGCCGAACCTGCCGGCCTTCATCCGCGACAACGCCGAACTGCTGAAGTGTGACGTCGTCCTCTGCGCCGACGGCGGCCAGTGGGGGCCGGACACCCCGTCGATCGCGACCGCCTCGAAGGGCATCGCCGCCTGCCAGGTCAACGTCCGCACGGCCAACACTGATATGCACTCCGGCCAGTTCGGCGCGTCGGTGGCGAACGCGGTTCAGGTCGCCGTCCAGATCGCCGCCTCGATGCATACGCCCGAGGGCAAGGTGGCGGCGCCGGGCTTCTACGACGACGTCCGCGACCTGACCGAGCAGGAGAAGCGCGAGTTCGCCGAGGTTCCGTTCGACGAGGAGCAATACAAGGCGGACCTCGGCGTCGACGCCCTCTGGGGCGAGCCGGGCTATACGCCAATCGAGCGTAACTGGGGCCGGCCGACGCTGGACCTCAATGGCTTCTGGGGCGGCTTCCAGGGCGAGGGGATCAAGACGGTGACCCCCTGCGAGGCGCACTTCAAGATCACCTGCCGGCTGGTGGCCAACCAGGAGCCGCAGAAGATCCTGGCGGCGATCGAGCAGCACGTCCAGGCGGTCTGCCCGCCGGGGGCAAAGGCGGAGGTCGTGCCGTTCCCCGGCTCGGCCCGCCCGTTCATGATCCGCCGCGACCACCCGGCGCTGGTGGCCGCCGAGGAGGTGCTGGGCGATCTCTACGACCGCGACCCGTACGTCATCCGCGTCGGCGGGACGCTGCCGGTCGCTGAGGTCTACCAGACCGCGCTGGGCGCCGACATGGTCTTCTATTCGTTCGGCATGCCGGGCAGCCGCGTCCACGCGCCCAACGAGCGCTTCGGCATCCAGGAGTCGTTCGTCCAGGGCCGCCGGGCCTACTGCGCGCTGCTGAACCGACTCGGGGAGACCGGGATCTAGCTCGCTCGCGGGCCGCGCGGAATGTCGCCTGCGCGGCCCGTACCACCCCGATAACAGCAGGCCGGCGCGATCGGGACGGTCGGCCACGCCGTAACGCGACCGCCGTCGGCCGCGTTCTATATTGAAGGCGGCAACCACCGTGGGGAGAATCGGCCGCGCACCGCAGCTGAAGGACGTGCCGGCGTGATCGTGCTCGACCATCTCTGGGCCTGGGGCATCGCCGCCGTCCTGTCGGCGCTGTTCAACCTGACGCCGGTGCTGGCCCCGCCGACCTGGGCCATGCTGGCCTGGGTCGGGGCGCAGTGGAGCCTCCCGATGGCGCCATTGGCGGTCGTCGGCGCGGTCGGCTACACGCTTGGGCGGGTCGGCCTCGCC
>DAOKZM010000337.1:0-4136 GCA_035325665.1 Thermomicrobiales bacterium
TGCAGTCGGCGTCGTGGCGGCTCGGAAACCGCGAGCGATCGTGGTTGTTCAGCGCGTAGCACGGCTGGGCGACGCCGCCCAGCTCCGCCTCCAGCTCGACGACGACGTCGTGGAGCGCATCGGCGCGCCAGGGGGTCATGACCGATTCGTCGACGATGAGCTGGAAGTTGAACGCGAGGTGCAGGCCGTGTGCCTCGTCGTCGCCGTAGTACTGGGCGATCACCGACGCCGGCCCGAACACCTCGCCGACGGCGACCGTCCCTGGAAACTCGTCGAACACCCGGCGGATGCCCTTCACCGCGTCGTACACGTCGGGATAGTTCATCGTGTTCGACTGCGCCAGCCGCCGCTCCTCGGGGAGTCCCCCGTGGTACTCGTCGTTGATCGGGTTATCGGCCAGCTCGGGGTGCTTGACGATCATGCCGATGACGTCGATCCGGAACCCGTCGATCCCCCGCCCCAGCCAGAACCGCAGGACGTCGTGCATCGCCTCGACGACCTCCGGGTTGCGCCAGTTCAGGTCGGGCTGCTCCTTCAGGAACGAGTGCAGGTAGTACTGCCCGGTCTCAGTGTCGTACTCCCAGGCCGGCCCACCGAAGACGGCCAGCCAGTTGTTCGGTGGCGAGCCGTCCGGCTTCGGGTCGGCCCAGATGTACCAGTCGCGCTTCGGGCTCTCCCGCGACGACCTCGACTCCACGAACCAGGGGTGCTCGTCGGACGTGTGGTTCGGCACAAAGTCGAGCAACAGGCGGAGCCCGCGACGATGGCACTCCTCGATGAGCCGGTCCATCGTCGCCAGATCGCCGAAGTCCTCGTGGACCGCGCGATAGTCGGCGACGTCGTAGCCGAAGTCCTTCATCGGCGATGGGAACATCGGCGAAAGCCAGATCGCGTCGATCCCCAGCGACCGCTCCGTCCCGTCGTTTAGATAATCCAGCCGCTGAATGATGCCTTCCAGATCACCGATCCCGTCCCCGTTGTGGTCCATGAAGCTTCGCGGGTAGATCTGGTAGATGACCGCCTCGCGCCACCAGTCGCTGATCGTCATGCGTCGTCCCTTCGTTCCACACCCGCGTATCATGCAGGATGCCAGCCGCGGGGATGGGACGGGAGGATTCGTGGGACAGGCCCGGGAGATTCGCGTCGGAACGCTGAACCTGCGCAACACGTCCGACCGCTGGTCCGAGCGTCGAGGTCTTCTGTTCGATCAGCTCTCGACGTTGAAGCCGGATCTCCTCGGCGTCCAGGAGCTTCGTCGGCCGTCGTCGCAGGCCTGCCAGCTCATCCGCCAGGCCAACGCTCGCCGCGAGCGTCCCCACTATCGGCTCTATACCGCGTGGAAGACGGGGTTGCGACGGTTCTGGGAGGGCATCGGCGTGCTGACAGAGCTGCCGGTCGTCGATCTGGAGCGAATCGACCTCGGCAGCGGAGACCGCGTCGCGCAGCGCGTTACCGTAGCGCTGGATGACGGCGCGCTCCTCGACTTCTACAACACGCACCTGAGTCACGACGAGTCGGCCGCCGACGAGCGCCTCGCCCAGGTCGAAGTCATCCTCCGCGCCATGCGCGGCCGGCCCAACCGGCCCTGCGTCCTCGTCGGTGACCTCAACGCGACCCCGGACGAGCCGGCGATCTCTCGCCTCGGCGAGGAGTTGCGCTCTGCCTACGCCCACGTCCACGGGCGGGAGCCGGACGTCACCGCGCCGTCGCCGCTCAGCGCAACCTGGGGCAGCGAGCCGAAGGTCATCGACTACATCTTCGCCAGCGATCGCATCGACGTCGTCGACGCCTGGGTCACGTTCGACGCCACCGCCACCGGCGACCCGCGCCTGACCGCGTCCGACCATTACGGACTCGCCGCGACGCTCAGCGTCGCCTGGCCCCACCGCACGTGATCACGCTGTTTCGTGGATAATCCCCTGCGGGCGCGGCGGCTCGATGACCGCGCCCGTCTGTTGCCCGTGTGCGGGGTCGAAGGGGAAAGCGACAATGCCGACAATCGAGGCCGAGGGAATAGCGACGTTCAAGGCGACGCCGGGGAGGCGGCTCGTCCTGGAGCTGATGGACAACGGTGTCGACGTCCTCCACCGCTGCGGTGGACTGGCGAAGTGCACAACCTGCCGCGTCGAGGTGCTGCATGGCGATGCCGGAGTTATGACCGAGCGCGAGCAACTTCGTCTCGCCCGCGAGAAGGAGCTGGCGCCGAACACCCGGCTCTCCTGCCAGATCCTCTGTGAGGATGACCTCACCGTCCGCGTCCTGCGTCGCTTCAGCGAGTCCGGGTTATCCGACGCCGGCCCAACCCCGCATGAGGACCGCGACTCGCCCGAGCACGCCTAACACAGCGCGACGCTCCGGGCGGCCGGGCGATCCGGGCCGCGGCGGGGCGTCGCGCCATCGACCCGCCGAGCCATCGCGAGACCTCATACTGTTGCGACTCGCGGGCGGCATCACCGCCGGAGGCGGCCCCGGATCGTGGCTGCGCCATTGCTACCTTGCTGCCGCGAGCGCCGACCACTATCATTCACCCGGCACCCGGCAGCCGAAAGGACACGCGCTGATGTCGCTGCCGCCGTCGAAGATGCCGTTCGACCTCTCCAAGGAGCGCTGGCATCCGTCGCCACTCCCTGGCCACATCATCATCGTCTCGACGATCGACGCCGAGGGCCGGCCGAACATCGCGCCGAAGAGCTGGTTCACGATGGCCTCGTTCCGCGGACCACACGTCGCCTTCGGCTGCAGCCTCGATCACCGCACCTACCAGAACGCCGCCGCCTCCGGCGAGTTCGTCGTGAACATCCCCGACGAATCGCTCGCCCGTGCCATCTGGGCGATGCCCGACTCCCATGGGGAGGAGCGCATCCGCCGCTGCGGGCTGACGCTCGTGCCGGCCCAACGGGTTCGCTCGTCGCTTGTTGCCGAGTGCCGCGCGCACCTCGAATGCATCCTCGACGCCGTCCAGCAGTTCGGCCGCGAGGTGTTCCTCTTCGGTCGCGTCGTCGCCGCCGCTATCGACCGCGATTGTGCCGCCGGCTCGTTCACTAACCAGTACGCGATGCTGAACCCGATCTTCTTCCTGGAGGACGGCGCCTACGCGCCGCTCGCCGCCGCGCGGAGAGTCGACGACGAGGCTTGACGATTCGGGGAAGAGCTCGTGGGTTACCCCAGTGCAACCTTCGGCCGGTACTGCAGTGCCTCGGCGAGGTGGTGCGAGCGCACGTCGGCGTCGCCGGCGAGGTCGGCGATCGTGCGCGCCAGCTTGAGGATGCGGTGGTACGAGCGCGCCGAGAGCTGCAGTTGCCGCATCGCGGTGCGCATCAGCGCCTCGCCGGATTCGTCGAGCCGGCAGTGACGCTGGACCTCGCGCGGCCCCATGTCGGCGTTCGTCCGCAGGCCCGTCCCGCCCAGCCGCGACCGCTGGCGCTCGCGTGCGTCCTCGACGCGCTGACGGATCGCCGCCGATGCCTCGCCGGCCCGCCGGTCGGCCAGCTTCTCGTACTCGACCCGCGGCACGTCGAGATGAATGTCGATCCGGTCCAGCAGCGGGCCGGAGATGCGCTTCTGGTAGCGCGCGATCGAGCCGGCCGAGCAGGTGCACTCCCGCTCGGGGTCGCCGTTGTAGCCGCAGGGGCACCCATGCGTCGGCAAATACCATAGTGATTTGCGTTGGCGGCGCTGAAATCGCATGGGAACTCACCCCCATTTTGCCCGCTTTCGACCCCGTTCCGCACCCCCCTGGCGGGTGCTGAATCAAGCCAACTGGAAACGCTCGCGAGCCCGTCGCCGCCATCCCCGGCGGCCAGCAGCAGTGGGGAGGCGGCGACGTGCAGCTCCAGCGCGCCCGGCTTGAGGACCACGCGGTGGAGGCAGGTGGCCAGCAGCCGGCGCTGGTCGACCACGTCCTTCAGCTCGTCGAAGACGTCGGCCAGGCGCCGCAGGCCGCGCATGGTCCCCTCGAGATCGATGGCCGTGGCCGCCCGCGCCGCGACCTCCGCCTCGATCGCCGCCAGCTCGCCCTCCAGCGCCGCCCGCTCCCCGTCCAGGTGCGCCTTGCGGGCGGCGAACTCCTGCTTGCTGATGAGCCGGTCCTCGGCGAGCTCGAGCAGCGACTCGAGCCGGTTCGTGATCCGCTCCAG
>DAOKZM010000338.1:0-4131 GCA_035325665.1 Thermomicrobiales bacterium
ATCGAGGAGTCGGTCACGATCAACCGCCCGATCGAGGAGGTCTATCGCGACTGGCACGACATCGAGAGCTTGCCGCGCATCCTGACGAACATCGTCTCGGTCCGCGACGACGGCGACGGCCGCTCGCACTGGGTCGCGGCCGGCCCGATGGGCAAGACCGTCGCCTGGGACGCCGAGGTGATCAACGACGACGAGAACCGCGTCCTCTCCTGGCGCTCGGTCGGCAAGACGCCGGCGCCGAACGTCGGCGCCGTCCACTTCCACCCGGCCCCGGACGGCCACGGCACCGAGCTGCGGGTGCGGATCGAGTACAACCCGCCCGGCGGCCCGGCCGGCGCCACTGTCGCCCGGATGCTCGGCGCCGGAACGAGCGAGCAGGTCGCCAGCGACCTGCGCCGCTTCAAGGCGTTCGTCGAGGGGAGCACGCCGGCCGAAGGTTAGTACAGCCAGACGTTCGACTGCGCCAGCGGGCGGTCGATATCCTCGCCGGTCAGGCCGTCGAGGCGCGTCTGGTCGGCGATGATCTGGCCGAGCGTCGGCAGGTTCTCGCGGTCGGGCCAGGTATCCGCCTCCCAGAGCTTCGCGCGGCGGAACGCGCGGGCGCAGTGGAAGAAGACCTCTTCGGGAAGCATGACGAACAGCGGGTCCGGGGTCCGCGCGGGCGGCGGCAGGGCGATCCGGGCCACGTCAGTCGACGCCGACGCCCCGGGCCAACTCGACGACCTCGCCGTCCCGGCCGGCCTTCAGCGCGGCCAACGGGGTCATGCCGTCGGGCATCGCGTTCGCCCTCGTCAGCCAGCTCACCTTCGCCAGCGCCGAGACATCCAGCGCGCGGATCGCCTGCGGCAGTCCGGCGACGACGCCGTCAGCCCCGTTGGGGTCGAACTGCCAGGCGGGGAAGCGCAACGCGCCGCGGTTCATCACCGCCAGCAACGTCCCGCTCGCGACACGGTCGTGCGGCGTCTGCCGCGAGGCGCCGAGCAGCCGGGCGACCTGCGCCGTCGTCAACGCCCCGTCGAGCAGGTCGCAGCGACGCTGGAACGAGCGCATCAGCACGTCGACCTCGGCCTCGACGCGCTCGGCCGGCGTCGGCTGGTACGGCCCCATCAGGTCACGAACGATACCCGGCGCCTCGTCGCCCGGCTCTAGCGCCCGCGCGACGGCTTCGACGACGGCCGCCACCTCATCGGGCGACAGCGCGTTCAACCGCTCCTGCAGCAATCGCGTCGTGGCGTCGATCGACGGCTCGATCGCCTCCAGCGCATCCGCCGCCCTGATCTCGACTGCCGCAACCATCCGTCACCTCCGAGCCGTTGCGTCACGGACAGCGTTCCCCGAGGTGTAAGAGATGTCAAGTCGAGCGACGCGATCCGCGCCTCTTCAACGGATAGGCGCCAGTCTCGCTCCAGATCAGCCGCTTGTCGACCAGCTCGAGAAAGAGGCCCAGCGGGATGTGGCTGCCGTCGTGGACGATGTGATGCCGCTCCAGCAGGTCGATCCCGCCGCCGTGGAGCTGCCAGGTTCCGTGCCAGCCGTTGCCCGGGTCGTCCGGGTCCCCCTTCCTGGTGCGGATATAGCAATCGCCGTCGGTCTTCAGACACAGCCTCGGCACGTCGCGTCCCCTTCCTCGCGTCAGCGCGGTCAACCTGTCTCCAGCCTGACGGGCTGCCGAGAAGAGGGTGATTCCCGCCTACGGCGCGACGATCTGCCAGGGGTACTCGACCTCGATCTCGGCCCCGCCCTGGTAGATCTCGACGACGCCGGTGACGCAGACGGTCTGGCCGGCGAACGTCTCCTCCGGCGGCGCGTTGAAGCGCCAGCGGGCGTCGATCCACAGCAGCACGGTGAAGCGGCCGGGATCGGGATACGGGAGTCCCAGGTTGAGGAAGGTTGGTTGGCCGCGCGTGTCGCTGGCCCAGGTGGCGCTGGCGACCGGTCCGATCACCGTCACTTCCTGCCCGGCGTAGCCGATCGCCTGATCCCAGGGGATCGCGCCGGGGCAGGGTTCGGGGGCCGGCGTCGGCGGCTCGGGCGTAGGGGTCGCAGTGGAGGTCGGGATCGCCGTGGCGGCCGGCGTGGGCGTGAACGTGGCGGACGGAGCTGGCGTGGCCGTCGCGGGCGGCGCTGGCTGCTCGGTCGGGATTGGCGTATCGATGATCGTCGTCGGCGCGGCGACAGTTGGGTTCGTCATCACCGCCTGCACGCCGATCGTCGGCGCGGCAGTCGGGTCGTTCTCGCCCGATCCACCGCAACCCGCGACCAGCACTGCGGCCGCGATCAAAGACAGGACCGCCGTCCGGACTCTCACCGCGCGCATCCGTCCCTCTGACAGGCTCCACGCTCAAACCTTGTTACCTTTGCGCGTCAGAATAGCACGCCTTCGAGCTGGCTCCTCCTGCCGCCGCCAGAGTGGCTCTTGTGTAGCGTCGCCCATCTGCGATCATGACGCAGCCAGCTGCGACGAAGGAGGATGCATGAGCGACGAGCGGCCCATTGGCGAACTCCTGCCCGACGACGTGCTGGCGCGGCGGCAGCGGCTGCCGGTCAAGCCGGACCCGGTGATCCTGGAGGGCGGGCGCGCCCGGCTGCGACCGCTCGATCTGGCGCGCGACGTCGAGCCGCTGTTCGCCGTCTCGAACGGCCAGCCGGCCTCGCTCGGCGAGCGCAGCGTCGCGGCCTACGACGCCGACGCCGAGGTCTGGCGCTACATGCCAGCCGGCCCGTTCGCCGACCCCGCCGGGCTGGACTCCTACCTGGGCGGGCTGGCAGCGACGCCGAACCTGCTGCCGCTCTGCGTCGACGACGTCGCGACCGGCCGTCCGGTCGGCGTCGTGACCTTCATGAGCAACGAGCCGGCGCATCTGAAGATCGAGCTGGGCAACATCTGGTACAGCCCGCTTGTCCAGGGCAGCGGCGCGAACCGCGAGGCGACGTACCTGATGCTGCGCCACGCCTTCGACCTCGGCTACCGGCGGGGCGAGTGGAAGTGCGACGCGCTCAACGCCCGCTCGCGCCACACCGCGGAGCGGATGGGCTTCACCTTCGAGGGCATCCAGCAAGCGCACTTCATCGTCAAGGGCCGCAACCGCGACACCGCCTGGTTCCGCATCCTTGTCCACGAATGGCCGGACGTGCAGGCGCGGCTGGAGGGGATGTTGTCGGGGATGAGGGATGAGGGATGAGGGATAAGGAGCGAAAGGCAACCTCCTCCTTCGTCCTCCTCATCCCTATCCCGCGTACAACGCCTCGCGGATCGTGCTGACCTGCTGGCGCAGCGCCGTGTTGGTCTCGATCTCGCGCTCGATCTTGGCGATGCCGTGCATGACGGTCGAGTGGTCGCGGCCGCCGAGTAGGGCGCCGATCTCGACCAGCGATGAGCCGGTCTCCTCGCGCAGGACGTACATCGCCACCTGGCGCGGCAGGACGACCTCCTTGCTGCGCCCGCGCCCGCGCAGGTCGGTCAGGGTCGCCTTGTAGAAGCGCGTGACCTCGTCGAGCACGCGCTCCGGCGTGATCTGGGCGCGCCGCGCCTCGAGCGCCGCGTCGTTCAGCGCCTGGATGGCGATCTCCATCCGGATCGGCGCGTTGAACAGCTGGGCCAGCGCGATGATCTTGTTCAGCGCCCCCTCCAGCTCGCGGATGTTCGACTGCACCTTGCGCGCGACGTACTCCAGCACGTCGCTCGGGACGTGGACGCCCAGCGACTGGCCCTTGCGCGAGAGGATCGCCGTCCGCGTCTCGATGTCGGGCGGCTGGACGTCGACGATCAGCCCGCCCTCGAAGCGCGAGCGCAGCCGCTCGGCCAGCGTCGGGATCGCCTTCGGCGGCCGGTCGGAGGAGACGATGATCTGCCGGCCGGACTGGAACAGGTCGTTGAACGTGTGGAAGAACTCCTCCTGGGTCGCCTCCTTGCCGGCGATGAACTGGATATCGTCGATCATCAGGATGTCGGCCGAACGGTAGCGGTCGCGAAACTCGTCCGTCCTCTGCCCCATGATCGACTTGATCAGGTCGTTGGTGAACTTCTCGGAGGAGACGTAGAGCACGCTCGTCTCCGGCCGCTGGTCCATCGCGCGGTGTCCGACGGCGTGCATCAGGTGCGTCTTTCCCAGACCGACCCCGCCGTAGATG
>DAOKZM010000339.1:0-4092 GCA_035325665.1 Thermomicrobiales bacterium
CGTGCTCGAGGGCGTCGATGAACAGCGGCTCGGCGCCGAGCGCGTTGACCATGCCAAGCACGGTCTGGACCGCAGTCTCGTCCGCCTTTACGCTTGGCACCACGCACCAGGTGGCGTCCTTGAACAGATCGGCGTCGGCGCCTTCGACGCTCTGCGTCTTGCCGGCCATCGGGTGACCGCCGACGAAGCTGACTGTATCCGGGAGGATCGTCTTCGCCCACTCCATGACTTCGGCCTTGGTCGAGGTCGTGTCGGTTACGACCGCGCCATCCTTCAGTTGCCCGGCGATCGACTCCAGGACCTCCCGGACCGCGAGCGGTGGCACGGCCAGCACGACGAGGTCGGCGTCGCGCACGGCGCGAGAGAGATCCCACTCCGTGCCGTCGACGGCCTTGAGCTTCTTGCTGTAATTCTGGTGCTCGAGATCGAGGTCGAAGCCGGTTACCTCGAGCACGGCCGAGCGGTTGCCATCCTTCGTGGCCCAGCGGCGCAGGCCGAGGCCGATCGATGAGCCGATCAGTCCCAGGCCAATGATCGTCACCTTCTGCATGGTGTCCCCTTCAAGGTGTGGGTGGGAAGCGAGCAGCTGAATGCTTGTGCTGACGCGGAAAGTATAGCAAAGCGACCGAGGCGGACTTCTGTCGTCTACGGGGCTGGAGAGGCAGCCGGCGTGCCGGCTGCGGGCGAGCCGATGTCCGGCGTGACCGCGCCGGACGAGGTGAAGTCGCTGAGGAGCGGGTCGATCTGCACGAACAGCACGATAAAGGCGACCAACAGGATGACGATGGCGACGGCCAGCGTCACGGCGACCACGCGGTCGCGTCGCCTCCCTTCCTGTTCCTCCTGCTCGGCTCCCTCATTCCCCGGGAACGGTTGCACCAGCTGGCACTCCACGCTTCTGTTGGATCGTCGGCGAAAGGATAGCAGCGGCGACATGAAGCGCCCGGAGAGGGTTTGCTACACTGCCGAGCGGTGCTTGCGCTCGCGCGCGTGGCACATTGGCGTGCCGCGCGGCAGGAGAGGGATGGACGACGTGACCGATTTTAAGAACTACATTGGTGGCAAATGGGTAGACGCCAGGGGCGGCGACGTCATCGAGCGCGCCAACCCGGCGACCGGGGCAATGATCGGCAGCTTCCCGAAGAGCGGGCGCGAGGATGTCGCTGCGGCGGTCGAGGCGGCCAGCGCCGCGTTCGATAGCTGGCGGCGCTACCCGGCGCCGAAGCGTGGCGAGATCCTGTATCGAGTAGGCCAGATCATGGCCGAGCGCAAGGAGCAGCTCGGTCGCGAGATGACCGAGGAGATGGGGAAGGTCCTCACCGAGGCCAAGGGCGACGTCCAGGAGGGCATCGACATGGCCTTCTACATGGGCGGCGAGGGGCGCCGGATGTTCGGCCAGACGGTGCCGGCCGAGCTGCCCAACAAGTGGGCGATGTCCGTCCGCAAGCCGCTCGGTGTCGTCGCGGCGATTACGCCGTGGAACTTCCCGATGGCGATCCCGACCTGGAAGATCATGCCCGCGCTGGTAGCAGGGAACACCGTGGTGCTGAAGCCGGCCTCGTATACGCCGCGGATGGCCGTGCGGCTGGTCGAGATCTTCGAGGAGGCCGGGCTGCCGAAGGGTGCGCTGAACCTGGTCATCGGCAGCGGCCAGGATGCGGGCGAGGTCCTGCTTCGGCATCCGGACGTCGCGTTGATCTCCTTCACCGGCTAGAATGAGACCGGCACGCACATCAACGGCGAGGCGGCGAAGTCGCTCAAGCGCGTGTCCCTCGAGCTCGGCGGCAAGAACGCGATCATCGTCATGGACGACGCCGACATTGATCTCGCGGTCGAGGGCATCGTCTGGAGCGCCTTCGGCACGTCGGGCCAGCGCTGCACCGCCGCCAGCCGCGTCATCGCCGACCGCACGGTCGCCGACGAGGTCACGCAGAAGATCGCCGACCGCGCCGAGGCGATGCGTCTGGGGGACGGGCTTGAGGCTTCAACCGACGTTGGACCGATCGTCAGCAAGTCGCAGCTCGAACGAGTCCAGTCGTACGTTATGATCGGGCAGGAAGAGGGCGCCGAGCTGGCGGTCGGCGGCCGGATCGCCGACTGGGACGATCTCTCGAAGGGTCACTTCCATCAGCCGACCGTCTTCGGCAACGTCAAGCCGGACATGCGGATCGCCCAGGAGGAGATCTTCGGCCCGGTGACGGCGGTCATCCCGGTCGACGGGCTAGAGCAGGCGATCGACGTCGCCAACAACGTCAAGTATGGCCTCTCGGCCTCGATCTATACCCAGGACGTGAACCGCGCGTTCCTGGCGATGCAGGAGCTCTACACCGGCATCTGCTACATCAACGCCGGCACGATTGGCGCGGAAATTCAGTTGCCGTTCGGCGGCACCAAGGCGACCGGCAATGGCCACCGCGAAGCCGGCCAGGCTGCCCTCGACGTCGTCACCGAGTGGCAGGCGATCTACGTCGACTACAGCGGCCGGCTGCAGCGGGCGCAGATCGACGAGGCGCCAAGCGTCGGGTAGGCGTCTCCGTCAGGACTCCGTCGATTGTGGACGCGGGGCCGGAAAGCCGGCCCCGCGTCCGTCGCCTAGTGGGCCGGGACGTGCGCGCCGCCCGGCCAGACCTTCTTCTCGACCATCGCGCAGGCGTGATGGATGACGTTCAGCCCTAGGCCGTTGGCGTGCTCGATCAGCTCGTCGCTCTCGGCGCCCGGCTGTAGCCAGAAGAACGGGATGCCGAGCTCGGCGGCTTCGCTCGCGACCCGCCGGCCGACCCACGACGGCACGACGACGTCGACGACATCCGGCTTCTCCGGCAGGTCTGACAACGTCGGGTAGACGGGGTCGCCATCGACGCTCTCGGCGTTGGGGTTCACGCCGTAGACCGTGTACCCTGCTTGCTTGAGGTTGCGGTAGATCCGGTTCCCGAACTTCTCTGTGTTCTCCGACGCGCCGACGATCGCCCAGACCTTGCGGTTTACCGCATCGTCGATCATCTCGCGCATCGATCGCTGCTGCGTCATGATCCCTCCCACCAGCCACCGATCCGTGGCAGCCATATCCATCGCTCCAAACAACGAAGACGGCCGGGCATTCCGCCCGGCCGTCGCTATGGTGCGGGAAGGGAGGGATTCGAACCCTCGGTGGACTTATATCGCCCACAACCGCTTAGCAGGCGGCCCCATTCGACCACTCTGGCACCTTCCCTCGTCCAGCGGCCCGGCCAGTCTGCCCGGTCATCACGCGCCAGATCATGATGCGCGAAACCCTGCGAACGTCGCCGAACGCCAGCATGAAGTATAGCAGAGCACCGGTTGCTCGACGCCCGCCCCGCCCTGCCCGCCCGGCGCCTCTGCGTGTATAACCGGAGCGCCGATGATGCGACGATGGTCGGCATCCGGCAGTGTGGAGGGACCACGGTTGAGCAGCGTGACCCAACGGCAGGCAGCCTGGAGCATCGAGCGCCGCGCGGCGCTTCTTGGACGCGTCCGGCCGTTCGATCAGCTGGGGGCGAGGACGCTCACCTCGGTGGGCGGGCGATGCCGCGTCCGCGTCTGCGAGAAGGGCGCGGTGATATTCGTCGAGGGTCAACGTGCGGAGGCCGTCCACGTCCTCGCCGAGGGCGAAGTACGCGTTGTCCGCGAGACCGACGATGGCCGGGAAGTGATCCTCCGGCTGATCCGGCCCGGCGAGATGTTCGGCGGGGCCGGCGGCTGGGGCGCTGAGCGCTACCCGGCGACGACTGTCGCCGCGGATCTATCGGTCGTGCTTGTCCTTCCGGCCGCCGACTTCGCCGGACTGATTCGCGACTACCCCGACTTCGCCGTCGCCGTCGTCCGCGAGCTTGGCTCACGGCTCCGCGACGCCGAGGCGCGCATCCAGGAGCTGCAGACCGAGCGCGTCGAGCGGCGCATCGCCCGGATGCTACTCCGGCTGGCCAACCGTACCGGAATCCGCACCGCCAACGGAATCGAGATTGACGCGACGCTCTCCCGTCAGGCGATCGCCGACCTCTGCGGAACGACGCTCAGCACAGCCAGCCGCGTGTTGAGCGGCTGGGATCGGCAGGGCATCCTGATCGCCAGCCG
>DAOKZM010000340.1:0-4089 GCA_035325665.1 Thermomicrobiales bacterium
GATCCCGTCGCCACTGGAGCTGGGGATCGCCCGCGGCGAGATCGACGCGCGGCTGATCGAGCCGGGCGTCCCGACACCGACGGCGCCGGACGCGGCCGCGGCGCTGGGCGTCGAGCCGGGTCAGATCATCAAGTCGCTACTGTTCACCGACGGCGACGGCGGCGTGGTGCTGGCGATTCTCTCCGGCGCGTCGCGGGTGGACCGGGCGCGACTAGCGGCGACGACGGGACACCGGCGGCTGAAGATGGCCCCTGCTGACGTTGTTCTGGCGCGCACGGGCTATCCGGCCGGGGGAACACCGCCGGTCGGCCATATCGAGCCGCTGCCGGTCGTCCTCGACGCGCGGGTCGCCGCGATGGCGGTCGTCTACGGCGGTGGCGGCCGCGTCGATTCGCTGCTGGAGATACGGCCGGGCGAGATTCTCCGTGTCACCGGCGCGACGGTGGCCGACATCGCCGACGCGTCGGGCTGACCGTGGCGCGATCCGTGCAGCGGCGGGTGGTGAATGAGAGGGCGAGCTAGTGCTAAAGCAGGAGACGACAGCTACCATCACGCCGACGCGCGGTCAGACCGCGCCGGACCTCGTCGGCGCCACACCGGACGGCGAGCGGTTGTCGCTCCGCCGGGCGTTCTACATGCGCCGCAACCTCGGCATCCTCTTCGTCGCCGACGACGCCACCGGCCAGCGCTGGCTGCGCGATGCCGCCGCAGAGCGCGAGGCGGCCCACGCCGAGGCTGGCGAGATCGTCGCCATCGTCCCGCCCGGCATGGACACCCACGGCCTGCCGGCGATAGTCGATCCCGATGGCGCGCTCCGTGCCCGCTACGGCCTGACCGAGTCCGACCTCCCCGCCGTCTTCGTCACCGACCGCTACCTCACGATCTTCTCGACCAACACCGGCGAGACGGCGACCCCTTACCTGATGCCCGACGACATCCCCGGCTGGCTCGAGTTCATCGCGGCACGCTGCAGTTAGGGACTGACGTAGGTACAGGTCCCCGACCTGTCCGCGGCCCGCAGGCCGCCATCCCCGCCGATCGACCATTCCCGCGCCGGTGACCCGCCACCACGTTCGCGGGAGGAGCTGACACGGCGAGGTCACTCCACCCCGCACCAGTCGACCAGCAGACAGGCGATCGTCTTTGATGCGGTGAGCAGGTCGAGGATGCTGATGTGCTCGTCGGCGTGGTGGGCGACGGTGACGTCGCCTGCGCCGTACATGACGCAAGGCATGCCGCCGATCAGCGTGAACAGGCGCATGTCGGCGCCGTAGGTGACCGCCTCGACTGGCGGCAGGCTGCCGGTGACGGCCTCGTGGGCGCGCAGGACCGCCTGGGCGATCGGCGCGTCGGCCGGCGTCTCGGCCGGGGTGAACTGGCCGCCGAACCACTCGATGGCCGGCGGGTGCTGGCGTAGCCACGGGTCGGCGTTCGCGACGCCCATGATCCGGGCGACCACCTGGCGCTTGAACTCGTCCACGTCCTCGCCGGGGATCAGGCCGACGCGCCCCTCGGCGACCAGCGATTCCGGCACGGTCGAGGCCCAGACGCCGGTCCGGACGACACCGATGTTGATCGGAATCTTGTTGGCGATCGGCGCGTAGAGCGGGTGCTGGAGCGTCGCGTTGCGCTCCATCTCGAAGGCCAGCAGATCCTGGAAGATCGGCACGAACTTTTCCAGCGCCGAGACACCCTCGTCGCGGACGGCGGCGTGGGCCGACTTGCCCTGAATCGTCAGGCGGAACACGAGCGAGCCGCCCTGGGCGGTCACGAGCGCGAGCCGGGTCGGCTCGGTGATCAGGGTCGCGTCGGCGCGGTAGCCGCGCAGGATCGACGACAGCGCGCCGAGGCCGCCGTCCTCCTCGCCGACAGTCGACAGGACCGTCGCATCGCCGGCCAGCCGGATGCCGAGCGCGTCCAGCGCGTCGAAGGCGGCCAGATAGCTGACCAGCCCGCCATGCATGTCGCACGAACCGCGACCATACAGTAGGTCGCCGACGACCTCGCCGCCGAGCGGATCCTGCGTCCACGTCGCCGGGTCGCCGTTCTCGACCGTGTCGGCGTGGGCGTTGAGCAGGATCGAGCGCCCGCCGCCGCTGCCACGCCGGATGCCGGCCACGTTCGTCCGACCCTCGAAGACGGTCTGCTGGCCGACGTGATCGACGTAGGGTGCGATCTCCTCCGCCGTCGCTTCCCAGGTATCGACCTCGAGCCCGCGCTCGGCGAATGCCGCCGCGACGACCTCCTGGACAGGTCCCTCGTTGTTGGTCACCGATGGGACGCGGACGAGCGACTGGAGCAGCGCGACCGTCTGGTCTCGCCGCTCGTCAACCGCCCGCTCGATTCGGCTGACCAGTTCGGGATTGATCGTCATCTCCGCCTCCCTCAGTACATCCGCTCGACGTCGAGCACGTTGCGCATCTCGTCGGCCCGGCCATCGACGTAGCAATCGAGGTTGTGCAGGAAGATGTCGACGATCCGGCCGTTCTCGCGGTCGGAGGTGCTGGCCGAGTGCGGGTTTACCAGGACGTTCGGCAGGTCCCAGAAGGGGGAGTCGGGCGGCAGCGGCTCGGTGCGGAAGACGTCGAGGCCGGCGAAGCGGATCGTCCCGTCGCGCAGCTTGTTCAGCAGCGCGTCCTCGTCCACCAGCGGCCCGCGGCCGATGTTGATGAAGACCACGCCGGGCTTCAACGCGTCGAACGCGGCGCGGTCCATGATGTTCTCGGTTTCGGGCGTGTGCGGCGCGCTGAGGACGACCGCGTCGGCCGCGCCGAGCATCTCGTGCAGCTCGGCGCGCGAATAGAGGCGCTCGACACCCAGCTCGGCGGCGCGCTCCGGCCGCGTGTCGCGGGCAGTCGCCACCGGGTGCATGTCGAAGCAGCGGGCGATCCGGACGACCTCGCGGCCGATCCTCCCGGGACCGACGATCGCGATCGTCTTGCCCGAAAGCTCGTCCGAGCAGAAGCGTACCCAGCGACGGGCGACCCGGTCGTCGCGCAGCCGGTCGTACTCCTTGACAACCATCAGTAGGACCATGAAGACGAACTCGGTCAGCGGACGGGCGTGGATGCCGCTGGCGGTCGTGATGATCATCTCGCCTGGTCTGATGCCCATGTTGGCCACCGCCCGGCCGACCCCGGCGCTGGTCGTCTGGATCCAGCCGACGTTCGGTGACGCCTCACGTGGATGGCGGCCGCCGGGCGGGAAGTCGAACAGGATGTCGGCCGTTGCCAGCAGCTCGGCCCAGCGCCGCGCCTGTTCGGGCGTGTGCAGGTAGTCATCGACGCCGTTATGGTCCGCGATGTAGCGCGTCGGCGGCAGGAGGTCCGGCTCGTAGATCACCTCGACGCCGGCTGGCGCCTCGCGCCGGATTCGTTCGACGTGCTCGGCCTCGAGCGGCGTCGCGATCATGACTCGATGCGTCCCCACCAGCACCCTCCCGTGTCGCCCGACCGTCGCGGCGGCAGGATAGCACAGTGCCGCTGCGCTAGAATCGCCGCGATGGTGGAGTGGATGGCACGGGGAGGGATGGAGCACATGGCAGATGAGAACACGGTCCTGGCGCGGAGGCTGGAGCGCGCCCAGGCGGAGATGGCGCGGCAAGGGGTCGACTTCCTGTTCGTGACGCCGTCGTCCGACCTGGTCTATATGCTCGGCTACCCGGCGCACTCTTCGGAGCGGCTGACGCTGCTCGGCATCCCGCGCGTCGGTCGGCCATTCGTCGTCGCCCCGCGGCTCGAGGCGGTCCGACTCGACGGCCGCCGCGACATCGTGGATGTCCATGCCTGGGGCGAGACCGAGAGCCCGTCGATGCTCGTCGCCTCACTCGTCGGCGACGCCACAGGCAAGACGATCGCGGTTAGCGACCAGACCTGGTCGGTATTCCTCCTGCGGCTGCAGGCGGCGCTGTCGGGCGCGGACTGGGCGCCGGGGGCCGGGGTGATCGGCGCGCTGCGCGTCGTCAAGGACGAGGCCGAGCTCGCCGCGCTCCGCGAAGCCGCCCGGCGCACCGACGCGGCCTGGTCGCGGTTTATCGAATCGACGCGCCTGTCGGGGTTGACCGAACTCCAGGCCGGCGCCGAGCTGACG
>DAOKZM010000341.1:0-4088 GCA_035325665.1 Thermomicrobiales bacterium
TAGGATCGGCACACCGAACTCGTCGGTCTCGAAGCCGCCCTTGGCGATCGCCGCCTGGATCTTCTCGAAGCTGTAGATCGTGACGTGTGGGTCGAGCTTCCCGCAGACGGTGATGAACTTGCCGTCCGGGGTCACGTCAACGCCGTGCGGACTCTTCGGCTCCGGGATCTGGAAGAGGAGCCCCTCGGCGACGGCAGTCGCGATGTCGATCACCGGCATGCCATTGACGTCCGTGCCCTTGCCGGCCTGGACGACCGACTCGGCCTTCTTCCAGTCGATGACCGTCATGTAGTCCATGTCGTTGGCCGACGCGCCGGCCTCAACCGGCGGGACCGGGGGGCTGCCATCGCCGCGATTGCCGCCAAGCGCCATCTCGGTGTTGAAGGTGTTGGAGAACATCCAGCCTTCGCTCGGACCCTTGCCGCAGTCCGAGAGGTCGTTCCAGTACGGCGGCAGCTGGACGGTGAACGACTGGTCCGGGTCGATCCGGCCGGCCTCGCGGTCGAACTTCCAGAAGGTCATCCCGCCACGATACTCGTCCTTGTACTGATCGAGCGGCGCATACTCCCAGCCCCATGGCGTGGCGTACTGGCAGCCTTCGGTGATGTACTCGGTGTTTGGCGTGACGAACGCGCCGCCGTGGTCGCTGATGAAGTGCGGATTCTTGACGATCTGCTTCGTCTCGAAGTCGCGCAGGTCGATGACGCCGATCCGGGCGTTAGCCTTGTCGTTGATGAACAGATACTCGCCGTCGTAATCACCGTTGGTCTCACTTAGACCCGGGTGGTGGGTGTCGGCCCAGCCGAGGACCTTGTCGTCCACGGCGCCGTCGGCCAGGATGGCCTTGTTGTCGTCGGAGAAGCCGAACCCCTGCCATGGCTCCGGCGTGAAGACGGCGATTAGCTTCAGCAGGCGCATCGACGGCACGCCGATGACCAACACCTGGCCGGAGTGGCCGCCCGACGCAAAGATCAGGAACTCGTCGTACTTGCCGCCCGGCACGTAGGTCTTGACCGCGCGGACGATGTCGTCCGGCGTCAGCCCACGAGCTTCGGCGATCTCGGTCACCGAGCTCGGGACCCCGGCGCCGGCGTTTCCGCTCGCGGGAGTCTCTTTGTCATCGTCGCCGCCGATCGAGCACGACGCCAGCAGCGCGCCGCCCGCCGGAGCGAGGATCGCCGCCGCGCCAGCGCCCTTGAGCAGGGTTCGACGGTTGACGCGCGACCGGTTGAATGGATCTGACATCGGGTGTCCCCCCTTTATCCTCCGTCGCGCCCGTCAGACCTCGTCCATCATCCGGCCCGTGCCGGGTGTCGGGCGCCGCGCGCGACACGCTTCGAGAAGCCAGTCACTTGCTCAAAGCGTAGGGGGAGAGGCATCACACACTCGTGACGAATCGCACAAGCCCGTTACAATTCCGTGTCAACTCGTCTGACCCTCTTCCATGTCGCTATTTCATCAGTCATACTGCGTCCAGTGAGTGACTTTTCTCACAGCGCCGGGACAGGCGAGGACGTAGAGTCCTGGCAGGACGAGCAAGGATCGCCAACAAGCGGATGCCCGTCCGATTTCCTCACAGAAGGCGCTCCCGGGCCGGGAGGGGAGACACCGGTTCGGGGATTACGCCCCCTTCGCGGCGGTAGAGATGGAATCGGGTGCCTCCATCTCTACCGCTTCATTTTTTTGCCCAGATTCAGCCGATACCAGCGCAGGCGGTATGATCCGCCCGTGGACGATCGCGTGTGCCGAGCGGGGCGGAGGGGCGTCATGGCGAGTGCCGTGCTGACCGAAACGACAGAGGCCGGCGGGCCGGCGCCGGCAACCCGGCCCGCCGCCGCGACGATGCTGGAGGGGACCGCCGCGATCGCCGTCGTCGGCGGCGGGATCGTCGGCCTCGCCGCCGCGCGGGAGATCCTGCGCCGCCGGCCGGGCGCATCACTGATCCTCCTCGAAAAGGAGGCGGCCGTCGGCCAGCACCAGACCGGCCACAACAGCGGCGTCATCCACTCCGGCATCTACTACGCGCCGGGGTCGCTCAAGGCGCGGCTCTGCGTCGCCGGGGCGGCAGCAATGATGCGCTACTGCGACGAGAACGGCATCGGCTGGAAGCGCTGCGGCAAGGTCATCGTCGCCACCCGCCCGTCGGAGCTTCCACGGCTGGAGGCATTGTTCGAACGCGGGCAGGAGAATCAGGTCCCCGGCCTCCGCATGATCGAGCAGGACGAGCTGCGCGAGCGCGAGCCGCACGTGCGCGGCATCCGGGCGATCTGGTCACCGAACACCGGCATCGTCGACTACCTGCAAGTCGCGCTCTCCTACGCCGACGACATCCGCAACCTGGGCGGCGAGATCCGCACCGGCCACGAGGTGACCAGCATCCGGCGGCGCAACGGCCGAACGCTGCTGGAGACGACCGGCGGCGAGGTCGAGGCCGCGCTCGTCGTCACCTGCGCCGGCCTGCAATCCGACCGCGTCGCCCGGATGACCGGCGGCGCCGAGGACCCGCGGATCGTCCCCTTCCGCGGCGACTACTACGTGCTGCGCCCGGAGCGGCGCGCGCTGGTGCGCTCGAACATCTATCCGGTGCCGGATCCGCGCTTTCCGTTCCTCGGCGTCCACTTCACCCCGCGGATGAACGGTGACGTCTGGCTGGGGCCGAACGCCGTCCTGGCCTTCGCCCGCGAGGGCTATTCGTTCCGCACCGCCCGCCGCCGCGATCTGGCCGAGCTGGCGCGAAACCCCGGTTTCCGCGCCTTCGCCCGCAAGCACTGGCGGACAGGTCTCGGCGAGATGGCCCGCGACCTCTCGAAGAAGCGCTTCCTGGAGACGCTGCGCGTCTACATCCCCGAGCTGGAGGCCGAGGACCTGCTGCCTGGCCCGGCCGGCGTCCGCGCCCAGGCGCTCAGCACCGAAGGAACGCTGGTGGACGACTTCGTCTTCGACCGCGCCGAGGGGGTGCTGCACGTCCGCAACGCCCCGTCGCCAGCGGCGACGTCCTCGCTGGAGATCGGCCGGCTGATCGCCGACGAGGTCGAGGCGATGGCTTAGCCGGCCAGCGCCGCGAGCCGCTCCCCGAACCACTCTTCCACCAGCGCCGCGACCTCCTCGACGCCCAGGCTGCCGTCCACCTCAACCACGCGCAGGCCCAGCGCGGCGGCGCGCTCGCGGACGAACTCGCGCATCAGCCGGTCGCGCTCGAAGATCTGGCGGGTCGCGCGTTCGGGGTCGCTCGTCTCATGGCGCGCGCCCGGCTTGCCGCGAGCCAGCGCCGCCGCGCGCTTGAACTCCTCCGATGGAATCAGGAAGACCGCCTGGCGCGGATCGTCGATCTGCGTCGCCACGCAGTCGGGGAACAGCCCCGGTCCCTCGGCGAGGATACCGGCATCGGGCATCGCGCGCAGGTCATCCGCCGCCATCCAGAACCGCTCGGTCCAGCAGGCGATCGTCTCGCGAGCCATCGCGGCCGGTGGCGCGCCGAGCCAGCGCTCCTCGGCCGTCATCCGATCCGGGTGCGCCTGCCAGAGCGCTGGCTGGCGGGCCGGGTCTGCCTGGGCAAAGTGCCGCATCTCCTGCCGGTCGAAGTGGTACGACGCCAGGCCGTGGCGCTCGGCGATCAGCGCCGCGATCGTCGTCTTACCCGCGTCGGTCCCTCCGCCAATCCACAGCACGGTGTCCAATGGCCCGTTGGCCGCTCGCATCGCTCTTCCTCCCATCGACAGCTTCGTAGGGACAGGCCTCGGCCTGTCCGCGGCCCGCAGGCCGCTATCCCGCGCCGACCATCGACCGGCCGGTATCCCCGAAACCTGTAGGGGAGAGCGGCACGCGAACACGTTGGGTACACGGCTGCCGGAGCGTTCTCCCTCGTTAGGATCGCAGCCATCGCGGGATCGCGACGACCCGGCGTCCGTAGCACTCCGCACCGGGCGGGCGCTCTGCGGCCGTGAGCCGCCAACCGCTCGTTCTGCGCCCGCCCCTACGTGCGATGGATGTGCCGTCCGTGCCGGTCGTCGATCGGAACGGGAATGGCGGCCTGCGGGCCGCGGACAGGCCAGAGGCGCTGTCCCTACGAGAGTATTGAGCGCGTCTCC
>DAOKZM010000342.1:0-4075 GCA_035325665.1 Thermomicrobiales bacterium
AGCCACTGTCGCGGCGACAGCGACGGCGACGGTAACCCCGACACCGGAACCGACCGAGGCTCCAGCGCCGACCTCTACTCCACGGCCGGCGATCATCACCAGCACCCCACGCCCGATCGCCACCCGACCACCGCTGGCCTTGCCGACCGCCGTCCCGACCGCCACCACCGAGGGCCGTGACGTGCTCGTCGTCGACTTCGAGTCCGGTCCCGGCCCGTTCCCGACCAGCACTGGCAGCGACGGGTCGAGCCTCGCCGCGCAGGACGGCGCATACGTCGTGACGGTACCGGAGGGGTACTGGTTGAACGCGCTACCAAGTGGGCCGGCGGTCGAGTTGGACGACGGCGTCATCAGCGTGGAGGTGTCATTCAACGGCAACGGGTTCGCCGGGATCATCGGCCGCCACCTGGCTGGCTCGGACGACAGCGAGACGTTCCTCGTCTGCGGTATCTACAGCGACGGGTCAGCCGGCTGCTACGACTACGACGGCGCCTCGTTCACCGAGACGCTCGCCGTCGACCCCGGGGTGTTCCAGCCGCGCGACATCAATCTGCTGACGCTGACTATCGTCGACACCTGGTTCGCGTTCGATGTCAACCAGCGCATGCTCGGCGAGGGGGCGACGGCGAGCGAGACGGCCGGCAACTGGGGGGTCTACACCGAGAGCATGGGCGGCGCCTCGTCGGCTGCCTACCAGTGGCTGTCCGTCAGCAGCCCGCTCGTTGCCAGCCGGTCGTTCGACGATGGCGCCCCCGATCCCTTCACGACGCGACGCGACGATGGGTTGGGGATGGAGCAGGCGGTCATTGACGGGCAGTATGTCGTTACTCTGCAGGGGATCGAGGGACAGCTCTGGGGCTGGGTCTCGCCAGAGCCACCCGAGGAACTCACCGACGGTCTGATCGAGGCCCGAGCGTCGATCACCGGGTTCGGGGCAGCGGGGCTGATCGCTCGCGCGATATCGACCGATGGCACCCTGGTCGATGGGTATGTCTGCCAGATCGAAGATGATGGCCGTGCCGGCTGCTACCGGAAGGTGTCCGACGGCTGGGCCACCTTGTTCGAGGCGCCGGACGGCGCCTTCATCGGCTCCGACCTGAACGTGATGACGATGCGCGTGACCGGCACGCAGATCGCCTTCGTCGTCAACGGACAGACCGTCGGCACGATCGACGACGACGCGGTCGGCGTGGGTGAATGGGGGATGTTCTATTCGACGTTCTCCGAGGACCCGTCCGAGGTGACGATCGCCAGCTTCGACACCGTCCTGATCCTCGACATGGGACCTTGACGATTAGTCGAAGCGTGCCAGCGCCAGGTCGTCGATCGGGATCGGGGTCGCGCCGGTCGTGACGAACTCGGCCATCAGGACGCCGATGTACGGGGCCAGCGCGAAGCCATGGCCGGAGAAGCCGCTGGCCATGACGAAGCGCTCGATCGACGGGACGGCGCCGAGGATCGGGACGACGTCCTCCGCCTTCGCCTCCAGCCCGGCCCAGACGCGCAGCACCTTCGTCTCGCGCAGGATCGCCCAGACGCCGGACGAGGCCTTGGCGCTGCCGACGACGCTGGAGTAGCGGTTGAGGCCGATCGGCTTCTTCTGGTCGATGTAGACCGTCGCCGGCCAGCCGCCGCCGATCAGGTAGTTGCCGCGGCTGAGCTGCTTGAGGCTGAGCGGCCGGCCGACGCAGCCGACGACCGGGTCGAGCGCGTGCGGCAGCGGAGTCGTCAGCATCATCTGCGGGGCGACCGGCTCGATCGGCACGTCGAAGCCGGCCATCGCGCACAGTTGCGGGCTCCAGGCGCCGGCCGCGTTAATCACCCACTCCGCCTCAATCTCGCCCTCCGGGGTCACCACGCCGCGGACCCGGCCGGAATCGGTCAGCAGGCCGGTGACCGGCGTCCGCTCGCGGAGCGTCGCGCCGGCGCGGACCGCCGCGGCGGCGAGCGCCTTGGTCGTCATGATCGGGTTGGCGTGGCCGTCGGTCGGGCAGTACGAGCCGGCCAGCATCGACTGGTGGACGCCGGGAGCGACCGCGCGCACCTCGTCGCCGTAGAGCATCTCGATGCCCAGCCCGGCCGCCTGCTGCTCGACGACGCGCTGCTCGATCTCCGACAGGTCGGCCTCGCGCTCAATGAGCGTCAGGTGGCCGTCCTGGTGGTAGTCGATGTCGGCGCCGAGCTCGTCGGCGAGGGTCGGCCACATCGCGATCGCGCGCATCGCGATCGGCAGCTCGCGCGGGTCGCGGCCCTGCTGACGCACGCCACCGGCGCTCGCCCCGGCCGCGGCGCAGGCGACCTCGCGCGCCTCGACGAGGGTCACCTTCCCGTCCCGCTTCGCCAGCTGCCAGGCGATCGAGCTGCCGATCACTCCACCGCCGACGACGACGACGTCCGCGCCGCTAGCCATGCGCCTCACCCCTTCCTCCTAGTCTCTCATCCCCCGCCAGCGGGATGGTCGCATAGAGCACTCCCGGCGACCAGTCTTCGGTCTCGACCAGGCAGGCGCCATCTGGCCCGAACAGGTAGCCGCCGCCGGGGAAGTCCTCGTCCACCGTCCGGCCGGCCGCGGTGGCGACGGCGACGTAGACACCGTTCTGCCGGGCGTGGGCCGCGTCCTTGCCGAAGCACTCGCCCCGCCACCACTCGAAGCCGGTCCGCCAGTTGCGTGTCTCCTGCTCGCCGTACAGCCCCGGCGCGGAAGCGTGCAGGATCAGCCGCGCGCCGGCCAGCGCGCAGTCACGATAGACGGCCGGGTCGTCGATGTCGGCGCAGACCGCCAGCCCGACCAGGGTGTCGTCAACTTCGAACACGCACGGGACGGAGAGGCCAGGGGCAAACCACATCGCCTCCTCGTCCACGATGTGGCGCTTCCGATAGACAGCGATCAGCACGCCATCGCGCGCGACGATCTGGGTGATGAATGGCTTGCCGGCCGGGTTGGCCTCGACCACCCCGGCGACGGCGACCACCGGCGTCCCGGCTGTCAACGCCAGGAAGCGGGCGACCTCGGGGCCATCGAGCGTCAGGACCGCCTCCGGCCGGCGCTCGGGATCGACGTAGCCGGTGATGCTCATCTCGGGAAAGAGAACGATCGCCGTGCCGCGATCGCGGGCCGCGTCGATCCGCAGGGCATGGAGGGCCAGGTTGCCATCCAGATCGCCCTTCTCGCTCCGCAATTGCACCAGGGCGATCTCCAATTCGGCAGATACGGGACGCGACGGAAGCGACATCGTGGCCTCCCTGGCCGCCAACGCACCGCGGCGGTGAACGCCGATGATACTGCGAGCGCCGGGCTATCCGTCTGCCGGCAGTGTCCCCCGGAACACAGCGCCGCGCTCGCCATTGGCGGCGGTGAGGTCGCCGCCGTGGGAGAGGAGGATACGACGGGCGATCGTCAGACCCAGTCCCGCCCCGCCGGTGCGGCGGTTGCGCGACGTGTCGGAACGGTAGAGCGGCTGGAAGATGTGCGGCAGGTCGACCGGGTCGATCCCCGAACCCTCGTCGGCGACGGCGAAGGTGACGGCTCCCGGCTCGCTGACGCAGGAGAGCACCACCGTCCCGCCGGCCGGGGTGTGACGCAGCGCATTGTCGAGCAGGTTCTCGACCGCCCGCTCGATGAGGTGCGCGTCGATCGCCGCAACGCACGGCTCGGCGGGCAGCTGGACGTCGAGCCGCATGCCCTTCGCCTCAGCCTGCGGCTGGAGGCCCTCGGCCAGCCGGCGCAGCAGCGGGCGAAGGTCGGACAGCCGGCGGTCCGGCGCCTGGTCAAGGTACTCCAGCCGGGTATAGGCGAAGAGGTCGGCTATCAGCCGCTCCAGCGCGTCTGCCTTCTCCTGGGCGACCGCAACGTAGTGGGCCGCGCGCTCCGGTGTGTCGGCGATCCCCTGCTCCAGCCCGGCCAGGTAGCCACGCAACGAGAAGAGCGGCGTGCGCAGGTCGTGGGCGATGGCCGAGATGAACAGCCGCCGCTCCTGCTCCAGCCGCGCCTGCTGCTCGACCGACTCGCGCAGACCGGCGCTCATCGCCTCGAACGCCGCGTTGACCTCGGCCACCTCGCGGACGCGTGATGCCG
>DAOKZM010000343.1:0-4058 GCA_035325665.1 Thermomicrobiales bacterium
GAAGCGGGCCGCAAGCTTCGCACCGAGCCCCTCGATGTCCATCGCGCCGCGTGAGACGAAGTGCGCGACGCTCTCACGCAGCTGGGCGGGGCAGCCGGCCGTGTTGACGCAGTAGGACATCGCCTCGCCCTCGACGCGCTCGATCGACGATCCACAGACGGGGCAGGCATCCGGCCAGGTGAACGCGATCTCGTCGCCGTCGCGCGCCGACTCGACGACGCTGAGGATTTTCGGGATGACGTCACCAGCGCGCTGGACGACGACGGTATCGCCGATCATGACGCCCAGGCGGCGGATCTCGTCTTCGTTGTGGAGCGTGGCGCGGCTGACGGTAACGCCGCCGATCTGGACCGGCCGCAGGTGAGCCAGCGGATTCAGGCTCCCAGTGCGCCCGACATTGATCTCGATGCCCTCCAGAACGGTCGTGGTCTGCATCGCCGGGAACTTGTAGGCGATCGCCCAGCGTGGCTCGCGCGCGACGGTCCCGATCTCGTCGTAGAGTCGGGTGTCGTCCACCTTGACGACGACTCCGTCGATGTCGAAGTCGAGCTCTGGCCTTCGCTCGTACCACCATTCACAACGTTGCCATATTTCGTCGATCGACGAACAGACGGCATAGTCGGGACTGGTCGTCAGCCCGTACTCTCGGAGCAATGCGAGGATTTCCGAGTGGCGATCCGGCAGCCCGTTGGCCGATGTCACTCCCGAGTAGACGAACAACCGTAGCGGGCGAGCGGCGGTAATGCGCGAATCGAGCTGGCGAAGCGCGCCGGAGGCACTGTTGCGCGGGTTGGCGAACGGCGTCTCACCCCGCTCGACACGCTCGGCATTCATCTTCTCGAATTCGCTGCGCCGCATGTAGACCTCGCCGCGGACCTCCAGGGTGTCCGGCGCGTCGGGGTTGGCTGCCAACTGCGCCGGGACATCGCGGATCGTGCGCATGTTGGCGGTAACGTCCTCGCCGACGAACCCGTCGCCGCGCGTCGAGCCGCGCTCGAGCCGGCCGTTCCGGTAGAGCAGGCTACTGGCGACACCGTCGATCTTGGCCTCGACGACGAAATCCAGCACGTCCCGGCCGGCCAGCCGGTAGACCTGGCGCAGCCAGCGCTCGAGGTCCTCACGGTTGAAGACGTTACCGAGCGAGAGCATCGGTACCTCGTGGCGGACCTGAGCGAATCCAGCGGCTGGCAGCGCGCCGATCTGCTGCGTCGGCGAGTCGGCGGTGAGGAGCTCCGGGTGAGCCTCCTCCAAGGCCTTGAGCTCGTGAAAAAGAGCGTCCCATTCCGCGTCGCTGACCGTTGGCTGTTGGAGGATGTAGTACTCGTGGTTGTAGCGCCGGATGAGCTCGCGGAGCTCCTCGACGCGGCGCCGGACCTGCGCGTCGTCCATCGTCTATCGTCCCTCTCCGCATCGATCGGGAAGGCGTGTAGCCGCTCGTCGTTTCGGTCGAACGCCGCCGCAGTATAGCACGGGTTGTCCGTACACTTGTTCTAGTCGTATACTGCGCTCGCCGTGACTCTGCGTCATCACAGGGGAGCCGATGATCGCGCACACCGACCCGATCGAGCCAGCACGGCAAGAGGCCATGGCCTATCCCCATCTTGTTGACCGCGCTATCGCTTGCATCGAGGAGCACGATGGCGCGATCGACGAGACGCTGCTGATCGCTCGCGTCTTCGGCAATGCGACAAATGTCGGCCTCTGGCGCCCGCTCCTGCGCGAAATCCTCGGCGATCATCCCGCGGCACGGCTGCGGCCGGATGGGCTTTGGACGACGCGCTCGGCGCCCGATGTCGTGACGTTCCCCGACGAGTTCGTCGTCGTCGATATCGAGACAACCGGATTAAAGCCGAGCCAGCAGCGCGTGATCGAGGTCGGGCTGATTCGCGTCTCGCCGCATGGCTCGCCGCTACGCTGGTCGTCGCTGGTGAATCCTGGCCGCCGAATCCCCGACTACGTCCGTTCGCTGACCGGCATCGACGACCAGACAGTGTCCAGCGCGCCCGAGTTCCGCTCGATCGCCCCGACGATCGTCGAGATCGTCGGCGACCTGCCGGTCGTCGGGCATAACGTCGATTTCGACCTCGGCTTTCTGAACGCCGAGCTGGCGCGCGCCGGTCTGCCAAAACTGGTCAACCAGGGCATCGACACGCTTGCGCTCGCCTCGACGCTCGCCGTTGAGGCAAGGCGGCTCAACCTCGCTGACATCGCCCGCGCGCTCGGGATCGTCTCGAAGGATGCGCACCGGGCGCTGGCCGATGCGTCGACGACGCTGGACGTCTTTGGCGCGCTCCTCACCAGGGCACGCGAGCAGGGCATGTCAACGCTCGACGACCTCGCCCGTCTCAATCAGGCGCGTCGCGCCCCCGCGCCGATCCACAAGCCGATCGGTCGTGGCCGGTCGATCCTCGACAAGTCACACCTGACGGAGATCCCTCACGCGCCGGGCGTGTACATCATGCGCGATGCGGCCGGCGCCGTGATCTACGTCGGGAAGGCGCGTGACCTGCGCAAGCGCGTCGCCTCCTACTACTCGCAGCCGCTCGGCTACACGCGCAAGATGGACGGCCTGCTCCAGACGCTGGCCCGGATCGACGTCGAGATCGTCGGCTGCGAGCTGGAGGCGCTCGTGCTGGAGTCGCAGCTCATCCGGCGCTACCGGCCGCGCTTCAACACGATCCAGCGTAACGTCGAGCAGTACGTCTATGTCCGGGTTGACGTCTCGAATCCCTGGCCGAGAGTCGTCGTCTCGAAGGACCGTGCCGACGACGGAGCGGCCTACTTCGGGCCATTCCGAGCCGCCTCGAGCGCAAGGAAGGCCGTCGAGCTCGTCAACGACATCCTTCCCCTGCGGACCTGCCGTCGTTCGTTCGCCGACAAGCGGTCCTATGGCTCGCCGTGCCTGGAGCTGAGCCTGAACCGCTGCCTGGGGCCATGCGTGGGCGCGGCCGACCCCGAGCAGTACCGCGAGTACGTCCACGATGTCCTGGAGTTCTTTCGCGGCGACGACCGCCGGTTGATCGGCCGGCTGCACGCGCGGCTGGAGGAGACGGTCGAGACGCTGGACTTCGAACGCGCGGCCCGACTCCGCGACCGCATCCGGCAGGTTGACACCCTCGCCCGGGAGCAGCGCGGGCTCGACGCGGTCGCCGCGTACCGGCACGCGCTGCTGGTCCTCCCGGGAGTCGAAAGTGGCACACGGTCGATCTGGTACTTGCTGAATGGGCGACGCTGGGCGCAGCTGACCGCGGACGACGACGGGCCGTGTGATGCACTGGTGGCCCGCCTTGTGCCGATCCACCAGCGCGCGATACTGGCGGCGGACGGGTTCCTGCCGGATCACCACGCGGTCGACGAGATGGCGATCCTCGCTCGCTGGCTGCGACGAGCGCCGTCCCACCCGGCCTACATCTCGCTCGATGATGTCTCACTCGAAAGCGCCTGCCGGCAGGCGCTGGCCGTCGACCTGTCGGCGCCGTTCGGCGAAGGCGCAGCCGAGCACGAGCCTGACGACCTCGACGCAACGGGGTACGATAAGAGCCAGGGCTAGTGTACGGACACCTATGGAAGGCGCGGGGTGCGAGATGACGGACGTTGGGACGCGGGGCCAGGTCCTCGACGAGGTCGCGGCGATGGTGCGGCAGTGCACGCGTTGCGAGCTCTGTCGGGGCAGGACGCATGCCGTCCCCGGCCACGGGGCGGTGGACGCCGAGATCATGTTTATCGGTGAGGCGCCAGGCTGGAACGAGGACAAGCAGGGGTTGCCGTTCGTCGGCGCGGCCGGCCAGTTCCTCAACGAGCTGCTGGCCTCGATCAATCTGGACCGCAACAGCGTCTTCATTACGAACGTCGTCAAGTGCCGGCCACCGGGCAACCGCGACCCGCTCCCGGACGAGATCGCTGCGTGTTACCCGTACCTGGAGACGCAGATCGATACGATCGACCCGCTATTGATCGTCACGCTGGGCCGCTACTCGATGGCGCGCTGGTTCCCGAACGAGCGCATCTCGCGCATTCATGGCCAGGCCCGGCGCGTCGGGGAGCGTGTGGTCGTGCCG
>DAOKZM010000344.1:0-4046 GCA_035325665.1 Thermomicrobiales bacterium
GGGAGAGGGGGCAGGGGGGTGAGGTTCCCTACCGCACCTTCCCCCGCGCGATCACCGGCCAAGTCTCGACGACCTCGCCGTTACGGACGAGGTACATCTCGTCCTGAAGGTTGACGGTCGGGCAGACGTGGTTCGGGATGATCTCGACCTTGTCGCCGACCTTCAGGCCGCGCGCCGACTCCGGCAGCTCGACGACGCCGTGCTCCTCGCTGATCCGGGCGATGACCGCCTCGGGGTAGTCGACGATCAGCCCGTGCCCCTCGGCGCCCTTGGCCATGTCGCTGGTGAGGGTCTTCGAGCCGGCATCAACGATGGCGCGGTCGGGCGCGGGCCGGCTGGTGACAGTCGTCAGGATGCGCAGCGCGCAGTCGTCCGGGCTAAGGCCAAACCGCAGGTAGGCACGGTCGTTGAACACATACGTGCCCGGCCGCATCTCGCTGACCCCCTCGACGGTGGTCGTCGTGAACGCGGCCGGCGTCGAGCCAACACTGACGACACTGATGTCGAAGCCGTGCTCCCGCAGCAGTTCGGCCGTCTCGATGATGTCGTGGCCGGCGGCGAGGGCGGTGTCGGTCATGCCCTCGATCCCCTCGGTGTTGTTGACGTGACCCTCATGGGTCATCAGTCCGACGACGCGCAGGTGCGGCATCTCGGCGCGGATCGTCTCGGCCAGCGCCAGCGCCTCAGCTCCCGGCTTGACGCCGGCTCGATCCTGGCCGGTGTTCAGCTCGATGACGACGTCGAGCGTCTTGCCCGCCGCGGCCATCGCACCATCGAGGCCGGAGGCGACATCGGCGGTGTCGACAGCGACACGGACCTTCGCGCGATCCATCAGCGCGACCAGCCGCTTCAACTTGTGCGGGCCGACGATCTGGTTGGCGATAAAGAAGTCGTCGTAGACGCCCGCGTCGGCCAGCGCCTCGGCCTCGCCGAGCTTGGCGCAGGTGATGCCGGATGCCCCGAGCGCTTTCTGCTGCTCCGCGACGGCCGCCGTCTTGTGGGTCTTGAAGTGTGGCCGCAGGGCGATCCCCTTCGTCGCCGCGTAATCCGCCATCCGGTGCAGGTTGCGCTGGAGGATCTCGTCGTGCACCACCAGCGCCGGAGTATCGAGGTCGTCACGGTATCCCATGCTCACGCTCCACTCTCGCCGAGAAACGACACATCGTGCGTGCTGATTCGCCGAGGACCGCCGGCCGTCAGACCGGCCACTTGTTACCGCTGAGGTCGATCCAACGGCTGAGCTGCTGCGATCGCGAGACCGCGTCCAGCACCTCCTGGACCTTTACGCCGTCGTCGAACGACGGCGACGCTTCGGTGCCGGTGCGCATCGCCAGCACCCATTCGCCGACGAGGATCGAGAACGGACGAATGTGGCGGGCCGGGCCGGACCGGTCGCCGCTGCCAGGGATGTAGGCCGGCATCAGGTTCTGGATAAGCTCGCCGTGGCGGGCGCCAAAGAGCCGGCCGTTGTCCTGGATGATCAGGACGCCGTCGCTGCCGGTCGCGATGATCTCCTCGCCGACGTCGGCCGCCGAGGTGTAGGAGATGTGGACGGCGCCAAGCGCGCCGCTGGCGAAGCGCACGACGAACGCCGTATTGTCGTCGGCGTCCACCGGCCACAGCCCCTCCCGGCCGCTGATCGCCCGTTCCGGGACGGCAGTCGAGACCGCGCCGGCCACCCAGTGGATGTCGCCGAACCACCAGCGCAGTGAGTCGATATAGTGCGAGCCGATCGCCGAGAGCACGCCGCCGGCACTAGCCGCATCGGCCAGCCAGCCAGGGGTCCGACGGGTTGCGTCGGCCAGCGCCGATCGGTAGACCATGACCGAGACCGAATGCAGCCGGCCGATGAACCCCTCAGCCAGCAGCTCCTTCAAGCGCTGGCGGGCGGGGTCGTGACGCATCTGGTGGGCGACGGCGTGACAGACCCCCGCCTCGCGGGCCATCCGCAGCATGTCACGCGCCTCGGCGACGCTGCGGGCCATCGGCTTCTCGCAGAGGATGTGGAGCCCGGCCTCGCAGGCGGCGAGCACCATCGAGTGATGGAGGTGTGGTGGTGTCGCGATCGTTACCGCGTCGATTGTGCCGGATTCGAGCAACTCGCGGTAGTCGGTGAAGGAGGCCGGGATATCGAGCTCGGCTGCGACGTCGCGGATGCGGCCGGCGTGGGCGCCGCAGATCGCGGCGACGGCGACCCCCGGGACGCGCCGTAGCGCCGGGACGTGAACGCTGGCGCCAAAGCCGGCTCCGACGACCCCGACCCGAATTGTCTCGCGCTCGACCGGACGCCGGACGACAGCGCCGGTGGCCATCTGCCCCGACACGCTCACGCGCCCATCCTGTTCCGCTCAGCCATCCCAGGCACCTGCCCTCCCGTCGTCGAACGTATACAACCGCCCCGGAGTTGGCGCAACTGCGCGCCCAACGGGCGGGACAGTTGTATGATCGTGCCACGTAACGGAACGGAGGGAACCATGGACGAGACCCCGCGGACCGATCTCGACGTCACCCCGCCCCAGCCGCCGTCCGGTCCGAGACGGCTCCACCGTAGCTCATCAAACAAGATGCTGCTCGGCGTCTGCGGCGGGCTTGGCGAACACTTCGACATCGACCCGACGATCCTGCGCCTGCTCTTCGTCGTCGGCCTCGTCCTCGGCGGCACGTCGCTCGTCCTCTACATCGTCCTGGCGGTGATCATGCCATCCGACCGCGGGATGGAGATGGAGCCGCGTGATGCGGCCCGCCAGACGGTCGACGAGGCCGTGGACGATCTGAAGGTCGCGACCGACAAACTCGTCGCCAAGGTCCGGGAGCTGACCGGCAAGGTCGGGTGATCAGCAACGCGCGGGGGGCGACCCGGTCAGGTCGGCGCGTCGAGCACGCGGACGCGGCGGCCCTCGACGTGCAATCGCCCGGCCTCGAAGAGCCGGATCGCCTCGGGATATGCCTCGCACTCGGCCGTAAAGACCCGCGCGCCGAGTGTGACCGGCGTGTCGCCCTCGGCGACCGGCACGCAGCGCTGAAGGATGATCGGGCCGGCGTCGTACTCGGCATCCACGAAGTGGACCGTGCAGCCGGAGACCTTCATTCCCGCCGCCAACACCGCCTCATGAACCCGGCCGCCGTAGAGGCCATGGCCGCCGAACAGTGGCAGCAGCGAGGGATGGATGTTCATCATCCGCCCCTCCCACTCCGGCAGGATCTCGAGCTGCGACAGGAAGCCAGCCAGTACGATCAGACCGATCCCGTGCGGCGCGAGCAGATCGGCGATCCGGCCGCTCATCGCAGCCGGGGTCGACTGCTCGCGCCGCGAGACGACGTGCGTCTCGATCCCGGCCGCCCGCGCCACCTCGACGCCACGGACCGACGCACGGCTGGAGATGACGACCGGGATGTCGATCGCCAGGTCGCCTCGCGCGCGCCGCTCCAGCAGGTTCTCCAGCGTCCGGCCGGCGCCGGACAGCAGCACCGCGACGCGCAGCCGCTCCTCCGCCATCGATTCGTCCATCCTCCGTCCACGGCGCCGACCGCGCCCGGGCGCGATGATACATGGCGTTGGCCGTGAAGACGCTCCGGCTGACCCTGCCGCTGCCGCCGGGCGTCAACAACCAGTACGTGACCGTTGGCCGGCGCCGAGTGCTTAGCGGCGAGGCGAAGGCGTTCCGCAAGAACACGCGCGTCATCATCACGCGGCTGATCGAGCAGGGCACGATCGGCGAGGAATGGCTGGAGGAGCTACGCGGCCAGCCGTTCGCCTGCGACCTGGCCTTCTACTTCGAGACGCCGTTCAAGCGCGACCTCGACGGCGGCCTCAAGATCGCCCTCGACGCCCTCTGCGACTGTCTCGGCCTCGATGACCGCTACGCCGTCTCACTCACGCTGCAGAAGCGCCTCGACCCGCTCCGCCCGCGCGTTGAGATCGAGCTCGGCCCAGCCCCGGACTGGCAGATGGACCAGGAGTACGTGCTGCTGGAGTAGCCACCAGCGTGGCGAGATAGGACCGTTTCAGACAGCCGAGCAGGAACGAATCGGAGATTGACAAGCGT
>DAOKZM010000345.1:0-4044 GCA_035325665.1 Thermomicrobiales bacterium
GGGTTGCCATCCGAGCCATAGCCGAGCGGCTGGGTCGTCAGGTCGATGTCGACCGTGCCGGCCAGCGCGTAGGCGACGACGAGCGGCGGCGAGGCGAGGAAACTGGCCCGCACCTGCGGGTGAATGCGCCCCTCGAAGTTGCGGTTGCCGCTGAGGACCGATGCGACGACGAGGTCGTTGGCGTCGACCGCCTCGGCGACGGCCGGCACGAGCGGGCCGCTATTGCCGATGCAGGTCGTGCAGCCGTAGCCGACGATGTAAAAGCCGAGCTGCTCCAGATACGGCATCAGGCCGGCGTTGTCGTAGTAGTCGGCGACGGCCCGGGAGCCGGGAGCGAGGCTGGTCTTGACCGATTCCTTGACCGTCAGCCCGCGCTCGACCGCCTTCTTGGCCAACAGCCCGGCCGCCAGCATGACCGACGGGTTGGAGGTGTTCGTGCAGCTGGTGATCGCGGCGATCACGACCGAGCCGTGCGTCACCCCGCCACCGTTCGGCACGCCCTGAGGTATCCGGACGGTCTCAGACGGGCTGGTGACTACTCCCGGCGCCGGGGTCTCGATGCCTGGCGTCTCGCGACGCGCGGCTGGCTTGCCGAGTGCTTGCGCCTCGTCGTGGTCACCGCCGAGGTTAAGCGCCTGAGCCGGCATCGAGTCGCTGGCTGGGAACGTGTCAGCGACGGCGGCGGTCGCGGCGACCTCCTCCGGTGTCTCAGTAGACGGCTCCGAACGCCGCGTGATCATCTGGTTGCCGAACGCCTCGCGCAGCGCGTCACTCAGGCCGGCGAGTGAGACGCGATCCTGCGGCCGGCGCGGGCCGGCCAGGCTCGGCTCGACCGTTGCCAGGTCGAGCTCCAGCACCTCGTCGTACAGCGGCTCGGTCGATGCGGAACATCCCCTGCGCCTTGCAGTACTTCTCGACCAGATCGACGACTTCGGCCGACCGGCCGGTCATCCGCATGTAGCGCAGCGTCTCGTCGTCGACCGGGAAGAGGCCGCAGGTCGCGCCGTATTCGGGCGACATGTTGCCGATCGTGGCCCGGTCGGCCACCGGCAGCTTGCTCAGGCCGGGGCCGAAATATTCGACGAAGCGGCCAACGACGCCGTGCTTGCGGAGCATCTGGGTGATCGTCAGCACGAGGTCGCTCGCCGTCGCGCCCTCCGGCAGCTCGCCAGTCAGACGGACGCCAACGACGCTTGGCGGCAGCATGAAGATCGGCTGGCCGAGCATTGCCCCCTCGGCCTCGATGCCGCCCACACCCCAGGCTAGGACGCCGAGGCCGTTGACCATCGGCGTGTGCGAGTCGGTGCCGACGCAGGTGTCGGGGAAGGCGACCATCTCGCCATCAACCTCGCGCGCCTGGACGACTCGCGACAGGTACTCGAGGTTTACCTGGTGGCAGATGCCGGTGCCGGGCGGCACGATCCGCAGCCCGTCGAACGCCTGTTGCGCCCAGCGGAGGACGGCGTAGCGCTCCTTGTTGCGCTGGTACTCGTACTCCACATTGCGATCGAAGGCAAGGGTCGAGCCGAACGCATCCACCGTTACCGAGTGGTCGATAACAAGGTCGGCCGGCAGCAGCGGGTTCACCTTCGACGGGTCGCCGCCCAGCCGCGCCATCGCCGAGCGCATCGCGGCGAAATCAACGATCGCCGGCACGCCGGTGTAATCCTGCAGTAAGACGCGAGCGGGGAGGAACGGCAGTTCGCCCTCGCCGTGCGCGCCCGGCTTCCATTTTGCGAGCGCTTCGACGTCGGACTCGTCGAAGCCGTCGGCGCCGCAGTTCCGCAGGACGTTCTCAAGAAGGATCTTGACCGTCAGCGGGAGCCGGTCGATATCGCCGTGGGCGCCGAGCGCCGCAAGCCGGTAGTACTGGATCGATCCGCCCGAATACTCCAGCGTCGCCCTGGCGCCGAATGGATCTCGTCGTTCGCTCATCGGTAACCTCTCCTCACCGGCTCAGCCTCGAATGCCCGCGCCTATCGCGTCGTGAACCCTCCCAAGTAGCCGCGTCCGGCGCTCGGTGTCGCGCTGGACAGGCAACTCCCCCTGGGGCTATGGTACTACGGTGCCCGAGAATATCGGACTTCCGCCGCCGCGCCATCCACGCGGCCACCAACGACAAGGAGGACCTGTGGACGGCATCGACGAGCGAATGATCCACCGCGCCTTCGACGTGGCCCGGCGGGCGCGCGAGCATGGCAACCGACCATTCGGCGCACTCCTCGTCGATCCGGACGGCAACGTGCTCTTCGAGGGCGAGAACACCGTCGCCGATGATGGCGACGTCACCGGCCACGCCGAGACGCACGTCGTTCGGCAGGCGACCCGCGCCCTCGACCCGGACACTCTCTCACACTGCACGATGTACGCCAGCACCGAGCCGTGCCCGATGTGCTCGGCGGCGATCTTCATGAGCAACATCCGCCGCGTCGTCTTCGGCATCAGCGCCGAGCGGCTGCGCGCCGAGCGCGGCGATCCGGACGCCCCGGCGCTGCGGCTCTCTTGTGCTGAGGTGCTGTCGCACGCGTCGCACCCGATCGAGGTCGTCGGCCCGTTCCTCGAGGACGAAGCGTTGGCGGTCCACCAAGACTGACCGCCCGCGCCAGCAGTTAGCCGAGCGACAACGTCTGCTCGGCGCTCTGCGCGGCGCGGGCGAGGGCGTTGAACAGGAACCGGTAGCTGCCGCGAGCCTGGGCGCGGAACTGCGGGCGGAAGCCGATCATGACGACCCGCCCGGCGCCGAGCGCGACTTCGACCAGCGCGCCCTTGCCGGCCAGCTTGTCCGTCCCCAGGATCCAGCCGCTCAGGTTCGGCTCGTACTCCGGGTAGCGCGCGACGACGGTGACGTGATCCTCGCGGGCGCCATCGAAGACCGGACTCTTCATGAACAGCGCCACCTCCTGGCGCTTCATGCCCCAGCCAAGCGGGTGGTTGGTGTCGACAATAATGCGCAGGAGCGAGCCAGGACAGTAGAACTCTTCCTCGCTCACCCCCTCGACGACGTTGCGCACCGGCGGGTGGAGATGGCGCAGGACGAAGCCGCAGGCTGCGTCGAGCGCGACCGGCGTCCCGCCGGATTCCGCGAACTCGGCCAGCGCGTCGGCGCCGAGCTGTCCGACCCCGCCGACGTACTCCGGCGGGTATGGCTCCTGGTACTCGTTCTTCTCCGGGTTGCCCTCGAAGATGTCCTTGGCAGCCTGCTGCGGGAGGAGGATGACGTCGAACCGCTCGGCCAGGCCGCCCTGGCGGACGTCGGCATTGTGGAGCGTAGAGTACGGGACACCGTAATCATCGAAAATCCAGCGCAGCCAGCCCTCATCGATCGAGGGCTTCCACGACTGATAGATACCGATCCGCGGCAGCGATTGCTGGACGACCGCGACCGCGACCGGCTCGTCAACGCCCCACACGTCCACCCCCGCCGGCCGCGCGATGCCTTCGAGCGTCTCGCGGTCGACGCACTGAATCAAATACGTCCCCGGCGCCCAGGCGCCGGCTCGCTTGACCAACCGGTAGACCTCGGCGCCCGCGCCAAGGAGCTGGTAGAGCGCGCGGACCGAACCGTTGCGCGTCGCAGGCATCAGCCAGCCGAACCGGCCCTCGCCCTGGACCGTGCCAGCCGGCGGAAGCACCGCGGCGGGTCGCAGATCGGCCTCGAACGGCTTGTCGACCTGGACCGCACGGACACCCATCTGCAGCGGGAGCGTGTGGCCGGCGATGTCGTAGGGCGGCAACGGCGGGCCGTCCGGCCAGCGGCGCAAATCGGGATAGGTTTGGACCTCCAGCAGCGTCTTGGCGAAGCTCCCGGCCGGCTGGGCGAGCCGGACGACGGCGGTGCCGGACGGCCAGCTAACGCCGTCGGCCACGATCTCTCCGGCCGACTCCTCGACAACGATATCCCCGCGCCGCAGCGTATCCAGAAGGTCGAACGCCGCGCCGGGGTCGTCCTGGCGTGCCGGGATCAGGAAGGCGAACGGCCCGTCGTCTTTCCGCTCCACGGCGCGGCGCATGATCCCGGCGTAGTTGCCAAGCCACTGCCGGCGG
>DAOKZM010000346.1:0-4042 GCA_035325665.1 Thermomicrobiales bacterium
GGGCGGCCCACTGCCGGACGGCTTCAACCCCGCGCAAGCGGCGATTGCCGGGGTGGGATGGGCGGCGCCGCTCGTTGCTGGCGACCTGCTCGACCTCGGCGGGCGGACGATCGAGGTGTTCCATACACCGGGCCATTCGCCGGGTGGTCTGACGTTCCTCGACCGCGACGCGAAAATCATGTTTCCGGGGGATGCGGTATACGAGGGGCCGATGTTCGCCTATCGGCCGGGCAGCGACCCGCGCGACTATCGCGTGACGCTCCAGACGCTCGCGGAGCTGTCGTCAATCGTCGATCGTGTCTATCCCTCGCACAACCGCTCGCCGCTCGAGCCGGCCGACGTCGTCGCGATGCATGAGGCGTACGAAGCCGTTTGGGCCGGACGGGCGCCGGACGAGCGACATTCGGACCACGACGTCTTCGACTTCGGAACGTTCTCATTCTGGCTGATGCCAGGTATGTATGGCGACAAGGGTGGTTGAGCGGTTCAGCGGATCGCGGCGACCAGCAGGACCAGCGACATCAGCGCGCCGAACTGCAGATGAAGTCCTGCCGTGAGCCGAAGCGCCGTATTCAGCATTCCTACGTCGTCACGGCGGTTGACGATGCGGACTAGCTCGATCGCTCGCGGGAGCGTCAGGAAGACGACCAGCAGCCCGGCCGGCAGCAGGCCGCCGACGGCAACCAAGGCGACGACGACGTAGGCGCCGACGACCAGCGCGATGTACTCGCGCCGCGCCCAGCGCTGGCCGATGTAGGTGGCAAGCGTGCGCTTGCCCACTGCTGCGTCGCTGGGGATATCGCGTATGTTGTTCGCCTGGATGATCGCGGTGACGAGCAGCCCGACCGGGATCGACAGCGCAACCGCCTCCCAGCTCACCTGCTGGGTCTGGACGTAGTAGGCGCCGACGACGATCATCGGCCCCATGAACAGGAAGACTGTCGCCTCACCAAGCGCGACATATCCCAGAGGCTTAGGTCCGCCAGTGTAGAAGTACCCAGCCAGCAGGCTGGGAATGGCGAAGAGGAGCACCGGCCAGCCGACACGCGCCACAATCACCAATCCGAGTGAGGTCGCAATCCCGAACAGGATGAAGCCGAAGGCGAGAATCGCCCGCGGGCTGATGATGCCGCGCTGGATGAACCCGGCGTTGCCGACTGTCTCGGGCGTGTCGGCGCCGTGCTTGTCGTCGAAGTAGTCGTTCACCAGGTTCGTGCCGGCGTGGACCAGCAGCGAGGCCACGACCACGAGCAGAAACAGCCCCAGCGAGAAGGAGCCGGTGTACGCTGCCAGCGCCGTGCCAACGAACGCAGGAATAATCGACGCGGTGAACGAGAACGGTCGAGTCGCCATGAACCAGTTGCGGGCCGTGTCCGGAATCGGGATCGAGAACCGCCGGCCAACAGACGCGCGCCAAGGCATGACCACACGCTCCACTTCGTCCATCACGAGATTCAGCAGCCAACCGAGCAGCCCGGTAACGATAAGCCCGACGTACATCTTCTCGATCGCGAAGGTCTGGTACGAATTCCAGATCAGATAGCCGATGCCGTTCTTCGCCGCCAGGAACTCGGTGCCGACGATGACGAGCAGCGAGAATCCCAGTGCCAGCCGCAGCCCGGAGAAGATCCCGGGCAACGCGGCGGGCAGCGCGACCGTGCGAACCTGCTGCCAGGTGCTTGCGCCGGCGTTCCGCGCGACGTCAAAGTAGCCGTCCTCGATCTCGAGGACGGCGCTCATCGTCGCGAGGACGACCAGGAAGAGGACGCTGACCGCGACCATCGCAACCTTCGAAGTCTCCCCAATGCCGAAGATGATGATGACGAGCGGCAGGATCGCGATCTTCGGCACGGCGAAGAACGCGGCGGCGATCGGCGAGACGATGGCACGGACCGGCCACCAGAGGCCCATCAGAACGCCGATCAGCACTCCCGGAACTGCGGCGATCAGGAACCCGCCGCCGATCCGCAGCATGCTGATCCGGACATCGTCCCAAAGCTGCCCGGACGAGATCAGGTCGCGAGCCGTCGCCTCCAGCGAGGTGGGCGGCGGGAAGAAGAGCGGGTTGATCGCGTGGGTCCGCGCCAGGATCTCCCAGACGGTCAGCACGATGACCGGTCCGAGCAGGGCCAGCAGGAACGAGAGCCAGCGGCGCGCAGCCGGGTTCGTCATGACGCTGCCGCCCTCACTGGCGCAGCCGCCTCGTCGCGCAACAGTGCCCAGATGCGCAGGAATAGGGACGCGAACTCCGGCGCCGAACGGACCGCCTCGACCGTGCGCGGCCGCTCGAACGGCACGGTGATGTCGGCCTTGATCGTGCCGGGCCGGGCGCTCAGGACGATGATCCGATCGGCGAGAATCATTGCCTCGTCGATCGAGTGGGTCACGAAGACGACGGTCTTGCCGGTCGCCTCCCAGATTCGCAGGAGCTCGGACTGGAGGATGAGCCGCGTCTGCTCGTCGAGCGCGCCGAACGGCTCGTCCATCAGCAGCAGCTCCGGATCGACTGCGAACGCGCGGACGATGGCGACGCGCTGACGCATGCCCTCCGACAGCTGGGCGGGATACGCCTGCACAAACTCGCCGAGCCCGACCTGGCGCAGCAGCCGCTCGGCGATGGCCTCGCGCTCCTGCCGCCCGGCGCCGCGCATTGCCAGCCCGTAGGCGGCATTCTCGAGGACGGTCATCCAGGGGAAGACGGAGCGACCCTGGAAGACCATCGCCTGAAGCGGCTTGTCGTCCGTCTCGCGGGCGATAGAGATCGTCCCATCGGTCGGCCTGACCAGCCCGGATACCGCACGGAGGAGCGTGCTCTTGCCGCAGCCAGACGGCCCGACGATCGCGCAGAACTGGCCGGCCGGGATCGAGAGCGACACACGATCGATCGCGGTCACCGTCGTGCGCCCCAGCGGATAGCTGACCACGAGGTCACGGATATCCAGTTTGGCCGCGAGGCTCTCCATTCCGGCCAGGACCCTTTCGCGTCGCTAGTTCTGGTCGGAAACGCCGATGATCTTCACCGCCTCTTCGGCGAACGAGCGATCAATCAGCGTCTCGACGTCGAGTGGCGTGTCGTACTCCAGCAATCCGCGGTCTTCGAAGAAGGTTTGCAGCGTATTCAGGTCGTCAGCATGGATGTCGCCGTTCGGTTCGCAGTAGGTCCTCGCCGCCTCGCGGATGAGATCGGGAGGAACCTTGGTGTAGCTCTCGAGGATCGCGAGGTTCTCGTCGCTGTCCCAGTCGTCGCTCCACAGGTCGCGGCAGCCGCGCAGCATACCGGCCATAAAGCCGGTCACCAGGTCGGGCGTCTTCTCAGCGAAGGCTGGATTGACCCACACGAACGTCGGCTGGAAGTTTTCGGGGAAGTCGGCGTCGAGCCGCACGACCAGCCCATTCTTCTCCGCCTGGGTTACCAGCGGCTCGCCCAGCATCGCGCCGTCGAGAGCGCCCGAGTCGAGCGCCGCGGCAACGTCGGGGAACGGCAGCGTCTGCAGGTCGACATCCGCGATCGTCAGGCCGTCGGTGCGAAGCGCCGTGTCGAGCCAGTACTCGGTTGCGCCGCGTGCGTTCACCGAGACTTTCTTGCCCTCGAGGTCGCCCGGCTTGGTCAACTCGCCGCTGTCGTAGCGCTTCTTCGAGACCACCAGCGGCGTCGCCGCCTGGTTGCGCTCGAAGTGAAGCGGCGAGATCAGTCTGAGGTCGATCCCGCGGGCGACGGCGTTGAAGAACGCCGGCCCGGTGCCGCCGACGCCGATGTCGAAGTCGCCGTTGGCGGTCAGCACGACCATGTCCGACCCGCCGGCCAATGGCTCGAGCTGGACGTCCAGCCCATAGTCGGCGAAGTAGCCCTTGTCGTGCGCCAGCGCGACCGGAGCGTAGATCAGGACCGGGATGAATCCCACCGTGACCTTGGTCAACTCAACTGGAGTGGTCGCCTCGGTAGCGGGTGAGGCTGTGTCCGTCGCTGCCGTCGGCGAGGCCGCGCCCGCGGAGGTCGTCGCCGTCGATTCGTTGGAGTCGCCGCCGCACGCAGCGAGCATCG
>DAOKZM010000347.1:0-796 GCA_035325665.1 Thermomicrobiales bacterium
AGTATCGTCGCCAGCCAGGTCGAGTATAGGACCGCCGGCAACGCGACGAGGGCGCCCCACATGGGACGCCCTCGCGACACGAGCTAGCGGACGATAAGATCAGGACGGAATCGTCTTCTTCGGCAACCACGTCATCATCGAGCGCAGCTCCTCGCCGACCTGCTCGATCTGGTGGCCGGTAGCCTGCTCGCGCAGCCGCATGAAGTTGCCGCGGCCGGCCTCGTTCTCGGCGATCCACTCCTTGGCGAACTCGCCCGACTGGATGTCGCCGAGGATTTGCTCCATCGTCGCGCGGACGCGCTCGTCGATGACCCGCGGGCCGGAGACGTAGTCGCCGTACTCGGCGGTGTCGGAGACGGAGTAGCGCATGTACTTGATGCCGCCCTGGTACATGAGGTCAACGATCAGCTTCAGCTCGTGGAGCACCTCGAAGTAGGCGATCTGCGGCTGGTAGCCGGCCCCGACGAGCGTCTCGAACGCGGTCGTCACCAGCGACGACACGCCGCCGCACAGCACGGCCTGCTCGCCGAAGAGATCGGTCTCGGTCTCCTCCTTGAACGTCGTCTCGATCACACCGGCCTTGGTGCAGCCGATCCCGGTCGCGTAGGCAAGCGCGAGCTCTTTGGCGTGGCCGGTGTAGTCCTGGTGAACCGCGATCAGCGCCGGGATGCCGACGCCCTCGACGTAGGTATCGCGCAGGATATGACCGGGACCTTTCGGCGCGATCATCGCCACGTCGACATTCTCCGGCGGCGAGATGTGGCCGAAGTGGATGTTAAAGCCGTGGGCGAACATC
>DAOKZM010000347.1:806-4037 GCA_035325665.1 Thermomicrobiales bacterium
CAGCAGCTTGCCCTCGGTCAGGTTCGGGGCGATCGCCTCGTTGTACAGCCTCTTCTGGATGTGGTCGGGCACGAGCACCATGATGACGTCTGCCTCGGCTGCGGCGTCGGCGACCGACATGACCTTCAGCCCGTCGTCTTGCGCCTTTTGCCATGAGCGGCTGCCCTCGTAGAGGCCGACGCGCACGTCGAACCCGGACTCCTTGAGGTTCAACGCGTGGGCGTGCCCCTGGCTGCCGTAGCCCATGACCGCGATCTTCTTGTCCCGAAGCGCCTCCGGGTTCGCGTCCGCCTCGTAGTAGATCGTCGCCACCTGTCTCCCTGTTCCTTCCAGAGCCTCGCCTCGCGCCGGCACACGCCGGCCGCGATTCACTCTCCCCATACCCCGACGCGTCGGTCAGGCGACCGCGTCCTGGACGACCGTCAGCCGTGAGCTGCCCGAGCCGCGGACCATCGCAACCAGCCCGGTCCGCGCGACCTCCTTTATGCCATACGGCCTGATCATCGTGAGCAGCGAGTCGATCTTGTCGCTCGGCCCGGTCACCTCCAGGATGAGCGAATCCGGCGTCGCGTCGACGAACCGCGCGCGGTAGATGTCCGTCGCCAGCCGCATGACATCGGCGCGGGTGCGCTCGGTGGCGGCGACCTTGACCAGCGCTAGCTCGCGCTGGATCAGGTTCTCGCCGGTGACGTCGGTCACCTTGACGACTTCCAGCAGCTTGTAGAGCTGCTTGGTCACCTGCTCCACCATCCGGTCGTCGCCGCCGATGACAAACGTCATCCGCGACAGTCCGGTGGTCTCCGAATGCCCGACCGCGACCGAGCTGACGTTAAACCCGCGCTGCCGGAACAGGCTCATCACGCGGTTGAGGACACCGGGGTGGTCCTCGACGAGGACGACCAGCGTGTGCGAACGCATCACCATTTCTACTCCCCCTCCTCGATCAGTTCCCCGAACGACCCGCCGCTTGGGATCATCGGGTAGACGTTCATCTCCTGCTCAACCACGAAGTTGATCAGCGTCGGGCCGGCCACCGAGCGCGCCCAGGTGATCGCGTCGTCGACCTCCTCGCGGCTCGTCACCGTTCGCGCTGCGATCCCGTACGACGTCGCCAGCATTTGGAAGTCGGGCTGGCTGATGAACGTCTCCGAGTAGTTACGGTCGTGGAACAGCTGCTGCCACTGGCGGACCATGCCGAGATAGCCGTTGTTGATGATCGCGATGTTGACGTTGGCCTGCTCCTGGACGATGGTGGCGAACTCGAAGAGCGTCATCTGGACGCCGCCGTCGCCGACGATCGCCCAGACTTCGGCATCGGGCCGGCCGATCGCCGCGCCGAGGGCCGCTGGGACGCCGAAGCCCATCGTCCCCAGCCCGCCAGAGGTGATCCAGTGGTTCGGCGTGTCGCACTTGTAGTACTGGGCGGCCCACATCTGGTGCTGGCCGACGTCGGTCGTGACGACCGCGCAGCGCTCCGTCAGCTCGCAGAGCCGCTCCATGACGAACTGAGGCTGGAGCACAGCGTCATTGCCCAGCGGCCGGAATGGCGGCGTCCGGCGCCACTCGCCGATGGCCGCGAGCCACTCGTCGTGGCGCTGCTCCTCAACCTCGGCTGCCAGCATCGCCAGCGCCTGGCGCGCATCGCCGACGACCGGGACGGTCGTCTCGACGTTCTTGCCGATCTCGGCCGGGTCGATGTCGATGTGGACGACCCGCGCGTTCGGCGCGAACTCACTCACGCGGCCGGTCACCCGGTCGTCGAAGCGCATGCCGACGCCGATCAGCAGATCGGCCTCGTGGATGGCGCGATTGGCGTGGGCGAAGCCGTGCATGCCAACCATGCCGAGGCAGAGCGGATGCTGCTGGCTGAACCCGCCGATGCCCAGCAAGGTCAACGCGACCGGAATCTGCGCCTGCTCGGCGAGCGTCTTCAGCTCCTCCGTGGCGCCGGAGAGCAGGATGCCGTGGCCGGCGAGGATCAGCGGCTTGCGGGCGTTGCGGATCTCCTGCGCTGCCAGGCGAATCTGCCGCCGGTGGGGCGTGTAGGTGGGCTTGTATCCGACCAGATCGAGCGGCTCGGCCGGGGCAAGGTCGCCCTGTGCCAGCAGGACGTCCTTGGGGATATCGACGAGGACCGGGCCTGGTCGACCCGAACTGGCGAGGTGGAACGCCTTCTGGATCGTCGGGCCGATGTCGGCGGCGTGGCGGACCAGGAAGTTGTGCTTGGTGATCGGCAGCGTGATCCCAGTAATGTCGATCTCCTGAAACGCGTCACTGCCGATAAAGTGCTGGCCCACCTGGCCGGTGATCGCGACGAGCGGGATCGAGTCCAGCATCGCGGTTGCGATCGGCGTCACCAGGTTCGTCGCGCCCGGGCCGGAGGTCGCCAGGCAGACCCCGACCTTGCCCGTCGCGCGAGCATAGCCATCAGCGGCGTGGCCAGCGCCCTGCTCGTGCCGCACGAGGATGTGATGAAGCTCCGGATACTCAGGCAGGACGTCATACAGCGGGATCACCGCGCCACCGGGGTAGCCGAACACGGTATCCACGCCCTCGCGAAGCAGCGCCTCGCACAGCACGCGTGCACCGGTGCGCGGCCGCGGTTTCGCGACCGGCCGCGGTTCGGCCGCCGATGCTGAGCCGCTCTCGATCTGTTTCGTCGCCACCATATGTCCCTCGCCTTCCCTGCTCTCAGTCATCCCACTCCGGAAACGGATCGAGCCTCCCCGGAGGGAGGCTCGCGAACGATCGGTCTGTCCTGTTGCGTATCTTCGCGCGCCCCCTTATGTCTCCTTACCAATAATAAGGAGTACTACGCCGCGAATAATGGACTCGACGCCGAACGTAGCAACAACCGGGGCATCAAACGACGCCGGCTGGCTGATCACGGTCGGCTGCGAAGCCACTCGCGGCAAAGGGGTTTACCAATCGCGCAACAGCGAATCAGGTTCCGTACCCGAGCATCATACGGGCCTCGAAACACGTATGTCAAGCAGCGGAATATCGACATGATCGCGCGGCCTCCCCGGCTGGAGATTAGTCCCCTGCTGTGCTATCATTCTTCCCGCGCTGGCCGGCGGCGCGAACCCACACGCGCCCGTAGCTCAGGGGATAGAGCGTTTGGTTGCGGACCAAAAGGTCGGGGGTTCAAATCCCTCCGGGCGTACTTGAGAAGGCCCTCGCTATGCGAGGGCTTTTGCGTTCCCGCGAACTTGCTGGCTACCGTCATTG
>DAOKZM010000348.1:0-1345 GCA_035325665.1 Thermomicrobiales bacterium
TTCAGGCGCTACGGGCGGGCGACACGCGGCCGGAGTGGCCGCTCGTGCTCGTTCCGGCCTGGATCGTGGCCACCGGCATTCTCGCCTTCGTTGCCCTGTTCCAGCGCGACGACCCGCGCTCGTGGGGTGGCGCCAACTCGGGGCACTGGACGAGCGACGTCATCACCCGCTCGGAGGGGCTAACGAGCCTCGGCGTCTGGGTGGCCGGGGTGGTTGTCCTCGCGACCGCGCTGTGGCTCTGGGAGCTGGCGGCCCGCCGTTCGTAGCCGGGGCATCGTATCTGCCTGCTAGACTCTCCGGTGACGATCGCCGAGCGACGGGGGAGCAGTCAGCGTGGTCCAGACACCAGAGGAGACGAGCGCGGTCGCGCGAGGTCGCGCGGAGCAGTCCCGCGCCGGGCAGTATCGCGAGCGGCACGACGAGCTGGAGCGGCAGAGCGCGGCCGCGGCCGAGAAGCAGGCCGCGCGTGGCAAGCTCTCGGCGCGCGAGCGCGTCGAACGGCTGCTGGACCCTGGCTCGTTCGTCGAGTACGACGCCTTCGTTCAGCATCGCTCGACCTACTTCGGCATGCAGGAGCGCCGGCCATTCGGCGACGGCGTCATCACCGGGGTCGGCAAGGTCGACGGCCGCGATGTGGCTGTCTTCTCGCAGGACTTCACCGTCTTCGGCGGCTCGCTCGGCGAGGCCTTCGCCGAGAAGATGGTCAAGATCATGGACCTGGCGCTGAAGATCGGCTGCCCGATCATCGGCATCAACGACTCGGCCGGGGCGCGCATCCAGGAGGGGGTCGAGGGGCTGGCCGGCTACGGCGAGGTCTTCTGGCGCAACGTCCAGGCGTCTGGCGTCGTCCCACAGCTCTCGATCATCGCCGGCCCCTGCGCCGGGGGCGCCGTCTACTCGCCGGCCATGACCGACTTCGTCTTCATGGTCCAGGACATCTCGCAGATGTTCATCACCGGCCCGGACGTGATCAAGACCGTTACCGGCGAGGACGTCACCCACGAGCAGCTCGGGGGGGCGATGACGCACAACCCAGTCTCGGGCGTCGCCCATTTCCTCGGCCGCGACGAGGAGGATACCTTCGAGCTTGTCCGGGCCGTGCTGTCCTACCTGCCGTCGAACAACCTCGACGAGCTGCCGTTATTCGCTCCGGTCGATCCCCCCGACCGCGAGGATGCCGAGCTGGACGAGATCGTCCCGGAGGAGTCGACCAAGCCCTACGACATGCTCGACGTCATTGAGCGGGTGGTAGACGACGGCGAGTTCCTGGAGGTGCAGGCGCTTTGGGCGCGAAACATTATCGTCGGTTTCGCCCGGCTGAACGGCCGGCCGGTCGGCGTCGTCG
>DAOKZM010000348.1:1355-1764 GCA_035325665.1 Thermomicrobiales bacterium
CGCCAACCAGCCAAAGGTGCTGGCCGGCACGCTCGACATCGACGCCTCGGAGAAGGCCGCCCGCTTCGTCCGCTTCTGCGACGCCTTCAACATCCCGCTGGTGACGTTCGAGGATGTCCCCGGCTTCCTACCCGGCGTCAACCAGGAGCACGGGGGGATCATCCGGCACGGCTCGAAGCTGCTCTACGCCTACTGCGAGGCGACCGTCCCGAAGGTGACGGTCATCACCCGCAAGGCCTACGGCGGAGCCTACGTCGTCATGAACTCGCAGTCGATCCGCTCCGACCTGAGCGTCGCCTGGCCGACGGCCGAGATCGCGGTGATGGGCTCCGAGGCGGCGGTCCGGCTGATCTCGCGGCGGGAGATCGCCGCTGCCGACGATCCGGCCGCGAAGGAGCGCGAGCTGATC
>DAOKZM010000348.1:1774-4017 GCA_035325665.1 Thermomicrobiales bacterium
CTCGCCTGCCCATCGCAAGCTGGTCCAGGCGGTGATCGCCCAGTCCCGCGAGCAGTTCGCCAGCCCCTGGCAGGCGGCCGGCCGCGGCTACATCGAGGCGGTCATCCCGCCGCGCGAGACGCGTCGCTGGCTGATCCGGGCGCTGGAGATGCTGCGCACCAAGCGCGAGGAGCGGCCGAAGCGCAAGCATGGGAACATCCCGCTGTGAGCGATGGCGCCGAGCGTGACAAGCTCCCCGAAGCGGTCGTCGCCGCCATCGTCGCCCTGCTGGCGCGGGCCGTCGCTGAGGACGAGGAGGAGCCGGAGCAATCCGCCTGGGCGCGCTCCGGTCGAGTGCAGCCGGACTGGCGCGGCGAGGGGAAGTGGAAGGGTAAGGTCCGTGCCTGACCTACGCAAAGTCCTGGTCGCTAACCGCGGCGAGATAGCGATCCGGGTGATGCGGGCCTGCCGCGAGGAGGGGATCGCCAGCGTCGCGATCGTCTCCGAGGGGGAGGGCCGCCCACGCCACGCCCGCTACGCCGACGAGGCGGTGACGCTCGTCTCGACGAACCCGCTGCCCTATCTCGACGTTGACGCCATCCTGCGTGCTGCCACCGAGGCGGGGGCCGACGCGATCCACCCCGGCTACGGTTTCCTGGCCGAGAACGCCGCCTTCGCTCGCGCCTGCGCCGAAGCAGGCTTCATCTTCGTCGGCCCGCCGCCGGACGCCATCGCGACGATGGGCGATAAGGTCCGCGCCCGTAATGCGGCGATCGCGGCCGGCGTCCCGATCGTCCCCGGCGCCGATGGCGAGGTGGACGACGCGGGCGCGCGGGCGTTCGCTGACGAGCACGGCTACCCGATCGCGATCAAAGCGTCGGCCGGCGGCGGGGGCCGCGGCTTCCGCGTCGCCTGGTCGGCAGACGAGGTCGAGGACGCCTGGCGTGGCGCCAGCGGCGAAGCGCAGCGCTACTTCTCCAATCCCGCCGTCTACGCCGAGCGCTACTTCGATCACCCTCGCCACATCGAGATCCAGGTCATGGCCGATACCCACGGCGCGGTCGTCGGTCTCGGCGAGCGCGACTGCTCGATCCAGCGGCGACATCAGAAGCTGATCGAGGAGAGCCCCTCGCCGGCTATCGACGCCGCGATGCGTGCGGCGATGAACCACACCGCCGAGCAGCTCGCCCGCGCAGTCGGCTATGTCAGCGCCGGCACGGTCGAGTTCCTCGTCCAGGACGGGCAGTACTACTTCCTGGAGATGAACACGCGCATTCAGGTCGAGCACCCGGTCACCGAGCAGGTGATGGGGATCGATCTGGTCCGCGAGCAGTTGCGCGTCGCGGCCGGCGAACCGCTGTCGTTCGACGCCGCCCCGGAGCCGTGGGGCCACGCGATCGAGTGCCGGATCAACGCCGAGGACCCGGCCAACGATTTCAAGCCGACGCCGGGTCCGTTGCGCGTGTTCCGCCGTCCGGAGGGGTTCGGTGTCCGGGTAGACACCGGCTTCGACGAGGGGGGCGCGATCGACCCGCGCTTCGACTCGCTGATCGCCAAGCTGATCGTCTGGGGCCGCGACCGCGATGAGGCGCTCTCGCGCCTCGGCCGAGCGCTGGAGGACTTCCACGTCGAAGGGGTCGCGACGACGATCCCGCTCTTCCGGGCGTTGATCCGGATGCCGAAGTTCGTCTCCGGCGACTACGACACGCGGACGCTGGAGCAGTCCGGCCTGGCGTCGCGGATCGCGCCGTTCAGCCCGCCGCCAGCCGAGCCGGAGGAGGACGGCGTGGTGACCGTCGAGGTGGACGGCCGCGCCTACCGAGTGCGGCTGCCGGAAGGGCTAGCGGTTGCAGCCGGCGGGCGCGCCGCGCGGCGGCCGGCGCGACAGACTCGTTCGGGCAGCTCGCACGCCGTCGCGCCGACCGGCAACGCGCTGCGCAGCCCGATCCAGGGGACGGTGCTATCCGTCGCGGTCGAGCCAGGAGCGGAGGTCGAGCTAGGTCAGCTCATCTGCGTCGCCGAGGCGATGAAGATGGAGAACGAGATCACCGCGCATCAATCGGGCACGGTGACAGAGCTAGCCGTTTCAGCCGGCGCCACGGTGCAGCCCGGCGCGACGATCGCGGTCATCGAGCCGGCGGACTAACGCGGATCGGCTGTCGCGTCCCTCAGTCGCTCAGCGACGCGATCACGTTTGGCAGGTGCGCGCGGGGGTGGCCGAGCAGGATCCGCTCGACGAGGTCGGCCGTCGTGCGGCCGGGAGC
>DAOKZM010000349.1:0-1153 GCA_035325665.1 Thermomicrobiales bacterium
GAGCCACTCACTGCGGCCGATGTCATCGGCATGATACGGAAGCACGACGTGGAGCAGCTCGTCGAGATACGACCAGCCGAGCTGGTGGCTATGGCTGATCGACGCGTAGGACTGCCGCGCCGCCTCGAACAGCTGCGAAGTCCGCTCGGGCTGCCCAAGCATGGCGAGGGCGGCGGCCCGGCCGATATAGCCATCCCCGACCGCCGAGCGGCTGAGCCCGCGATGGCTAGCGACGGCCGGCGAGACGCCCACATCGAGGCTCTCCGAACGCTCCAGCGCCTCGCGATAGCGGCCAACCAGGCTGTTCCACGCATTCAGCGTACCGCGGTGCTCGCCACGCTCGCGTGATCCGAAGCTCTCGACTACCTGCAGGCAAGCGTAATCCTCGTCGCTCAGCCGTTCCATCTCGGCGACGGCGGCTTCCATCTCGGCGATACCCGCCTGCACCTGACGCGCCCAGCAGCGGACGAAGCCGCGGTGATAGCGGATCCCGACGATGAGCGCCGCATCGCCGGTGTCCCTCGCGACGACACTCGCCTCGTCTAGCAGCTCCAGCGCCCGCCGCACGTCGGAGAAGCGCCGCATGAGCGCCGCGCGGTAGAGCAGCCAACCGACGGTACGGCCGCTACCCGGCGTGTAGCGGGAGATCTCGACCGCCTCCTCGAAGCGGGTCGCAGCGGTCGTCCAGCCACCAACCGGCTGGGCCTGCTCGGCTGCCCGCACAAGCCAATCCACGCCGGCCGGATCTCGAGCGAGATAGAGGTGTAACGCGACCTCCTCAACATTGGGGTGGCCCAAGTCAGCCAGCGCTACGCCGATGCGCCGGTGGAGATCCTGGCGGCGCACGAGTCCGACGCCGTCATAGAGCGACTCGCGCACGAGCGTGTGATAGAAGCGAAGCGCCCCGGCGCGGTCGACAGCGACCAGCAAGTGCTGCTCGACCGCCCGATCGATCGTCTGGCGAAAGGCCGCTTCGTCGACTCCGGCAAGATCACGCCAGAGGTCGAGCCGCGATGCCGGGATCTCCTCACCGAGGACTGCCGCAACCTCGAGCAGGCTGCGGCCATCATCGCCAAGCTGCGCGACGCGGCCGTCGATGATCTGGCGGACCAGCGGCGGGGTCACCGGGAACTTCAAGCGCATCCTGCACTGG
>DAOKZM010000349.1:1163-4013 GCA_035325665.1 Thermomicrobiales bacterium
CGTGGTCGCCCGGCTCTAGCACGTTCTCGACGCGCAGCGTCCGCATCACCTCATGGCAGACCAGCGGGTTGCCCTGGCTAGCGGTGTAGACGAACTCTGCCAGCCGCTCGAGGTCCGGCGGCGCGAGCCGGCGCCCGTCGGCGACGAGCTTCTGCGTCGCGACCTGGTCGAGGCGGCGCAGGATGATGTGAATCGCGTCGGTCTCGCGAAGTAGCGAAGGGATCTGCTGGTAGAGCGGGTTGCCACGCACGACGTCGACATCGCGATACGTCGCCAAGATCAGGACCGGCAGGCTGTCGACCCGCCAGACGAGCTGCCGCAAAAGCTCGAGGCTTTCGGCATCTGCCCAGTGGATGTCCTCAAGATGGATCGCGACCGGACCGTCGCGCGTGATCTCGGCAAGCCATTCAGCGAATCGATCAAGCGGATTGCCCTGCTCGCCCGCCAGCATCCAGTCCCAGTCTGGTGGGGCGAAGGGACGCGCGTCGCGCGAGCGCAGGAGGTCGCGCCAGAGGGCGAAAGGCGGAGTGGCGGCAAGGTCGTGGGCCCGGCCGATGAGCGCGGACAGCCCGTCGCTGGCGTGCGCGGCCAGGAACTGCCGGACGAGCGCCGTCTTGCCGATGCCGATCTCACCACCGACGAGCACGAGCCGGCCACGGCCGGCACGGATGGACCGCAGCGCCTCTTCGAGCACACGGAGCTCGCGATCGCGACCGACGAGCCGCGGGTATGCCCTGTCGTCCTCCGCGCGGTCGTGTGAGTCAGCCATGCGTTCGAGCCACACCTCGCGCTCGTCTCCCTGGTTACACTACAGCACGCATAGCGAGGAGCGCCATCGCTCGAAAGTATAGCGGACTACTCGGTGGCGACCTTCGATCGTCTATCATCACGAGGCGCGGCCGCCGGCCGCGCCTCCTCCAGCCTAGAGAACGACAGGAGCCAGCGATGACGGACGACGATAAGTCCGTGAAGACGAGGCGAACGGAGAGCGGTCGGACGCTCGAAGAACCGCAGATCCCAACCACGCTCGTGTATCGGGTCGCGCCGGGGACGCGAGTACGACTCGACGAGATCGACCCTGATAACACCGGTGACGTCCAGGGCAAAGAGGAGGCGCAGGAGGAGCTCGAAAAGCTCGTCGAGCGGCTGTCCGAGCTTCAAGAGCGACTCTTTGCCGAGAATCGCCAGAGCATGCTGGTAGTCATGCAGGCACTTGACACCGGCGGAAAGGACGGCGCGATCCGCGGAGTATTCAGCGGCGTGAACCCGCAGGGCTGTCGCGTCTGGCCGTTCAAGGCGCCAACGCCTGAGGAGCTGGACCACGACTTCCTATGGCGCGTCCATCACCACGCCCCCGGCCGGGGGATGATCAACGTCTTCAATCGGTCGCATTACGAGGACGTGCTGATCGTGCGCGTCAAGAACCTGGCGCCAGAGACGGTCTGGCAGAAGCGGTTCGCGGCAATCAACGACTTCGAGCGACGGCTAGCCGAAAACGGCACGGCAATCCTCAAGTTCTACCTACACATCTCGAAGGACGAGCAGAAGCAGCGCCTCCAGGACAGGCTCGACGAGCCGGACAAGCACTGGAAGTTCTCAGTTGGTGACCTGAAGGAGCGCGCCCTCTGGGATGACTACATGGTGGCATTCGAGGATGCGATCAGCCGCTGCTCGACCGATTACGCGCCGTGGTTCGTCATCCCGTCCAACAAGAAGTGGTTCCGCAACGTTGCGATCGCGCGGACTGTCGTCCAGACGCTGGAGGCGATGAATCCGCAGTTCCCGGAGAACCACGAAAACCTCGACGGCATCGTCATTCCCGACTGAGCCACTGCTAGCGGAAGTCGTGGGAGGCCGGAGCAACGAGGCGCAGCTCGGTGCGGTGAGCTGCTCGTCGCTGATGTCGTCCGGCAGATCGCTGAGCCCTCCGGCCTGCGACAGCAGCGCCGCGATCGGCCGGTCACTTGTGGACCAGAGGCGTGCGGCCGGTCACCACTAGGAACGGGTAGCCGCGGACGACTGGGCGATGCTCCTCGTAGACCGGCGTGTGGACGATGACGTTCGCCAGGCCGGTCTCGTCCCCCAGCAGCATGAACAGCATGCCCCTGGCCGTGGCCAGCCGCTGGCGACAGACGACTAACCAGGCCAGCCGGACGAGGCTGCCGTCGCGCCCGCCCTCCAGGTCGTCCGCCCGGACGAGCGGCTCCGGCAGGGCCGGCCGTAGCATGGCGAGCGGGTGGTGATGCGGCGAGAAGCCGAGAGACGAATAGAACGGCTGGCGTACGGCGGCACATGTCGATTTGAGTCCCGGATTCCCGAATTCACGATTCATGATCCTATAGGGATCGTGCATCGTGAATTCTCCACAACCACAGGACAGACGATTCATCCAGCTCCCGGCCGGCCTTGCGCGGTAGCCTCGGCGGCGCCATCCTGACGGCGCCGGTCCCGGGGAGTGGGCTTGGGGCTGGCCGGATACAGCTGGCCGGATACAGGGGAGGCGGGTGCTCGGTGACAGTAGGTTCCTCGTACCTCAAGGACGCGTCGGTCGTCGTCATCGGCGCCGGAGCGGTTGGGTCGGCAACGGCGTACCGGCTGGCGCAGGCCGGCGCGGCGGTGACGATCGTCGAGCGGCGCTTCCCGGGCGCCGGCACATCCGGCAGCACCTTCGCCTGGCTCAACTCGTTCGGCAAGACCCCGCGCGAGTACCACCGGCTCAACGTTCGCTCGATCGGCGAGCATCAGGACCTGGCCCGCGAGCTGGGCGGCGACTGGGTCCACATCGGCGGCGGCCTGACCTGGGCGCACCACGCCGACCGCGACCACGCCGAGCCGCTGCGCGATCGCGCC
>DAOKZM010000350.1:0-4004 GCA_035325665.1 Thermomicrobiales bacterium
AACATGCTACCCCGTCGTCGACGCAACCAGCCCCAACCACAACGCCGACGCCCGAGCCGGTCATCGACCCCGTCGAGGTAGTCGCTTCGACGACGGAACCCATTGAGTCCGAGCCTGAGCTAACAGAACCGGACACGACAGCCCATACGCGCCTCGCCAGCGTCGGGGCCGAACCTGACCCGCTGTCGACAGGCGTCTGGGCCGACGCGATCCGGACGCTCGATGGCGGCGTGATGGCGATGGTGCTGTCCGAATCGGCGAACGTCCGCTCGGCGCCGACGACCGAGGCGCCGGTCGTGACCGAGCTGCACGCGGGCTGGCCGATCACGCTCTACGGCGCGGAGATCGGGGAGAGCGCGGCCGGCACCGACCTGTGGTTCCGCACCTGGTCGGGCAGCTACGTCTCGGCGGCGACGGTCGGCCCGTTCGTCGCCCCGCGCCCGGCCGAGACGCTTGCCGGGCATTGGGTCGATGTCGATCTGACGACGGGATACGCGGTCGCCTGGATCGACGCGACGCCGGTCTATGCCGCGATCACGATCACCGGCAAGCCCGGGTTCGAGACGCCGACCGGTACGTTCTCGATCTTCCGCCGCGTCGAGCTGGATACGCTCGACAGCGCGACGACCGGCATCCCCGACGGAGACCCCGAGTCGTACCGGCTGGAGAACGTCCCCTACGTCCAGTACTTCGCCGACGGGGGCTTCGCGCTCCACGCGAACTACTGGAGCGACCCGTGGGAGTACGGATACGCCCGCAGCCACGGCTGCATCAACCTGATGGAGGAGGACGCCGCCTGGTTCTGGCAGTTCCTGTCGATCGGCTCGACCGTCTCGATTCACCACTGATCGTCGGCACCAGTTCTGCGGAGCGACCCGTGGGATTCGCCCCGTGGATTGAATGGAGAGTGTCGATGCCTGACGAGTCGATGAGTCACGGCCATGACGAAACCGGCGACCGCCCGCCGATCATGACACGCTTGACGACCACCCAAGCCGACGAGCTTGAGCGCTACTATCAGCTGGGCAACCGCGACGAGTGGGACCAGCGCACACGCGACTACGGCTGGTCGTCCGACGAGAGTCAGCGCGTCTGGGACTGGTTCGGAAATCAGGCTGGCAGGCGCGGCGACTTCGACCGCGACCGCTAGAGGATCAGGCGCCGACCGACACCTGCGACAGCATCCGGGCCAGGACCTGCAGGAGGAGGATGGCGAAGATCGGTGAGATGTCGATCATGCCGATCCGCGGCACGACGGAGCGGATCGGTCCGACGATCGGCTCGGTCAGCTCGAAGAGGAAGCGCGAGATCGGGTTCGTCCCGCGGGGGTCGACCCACGAGATGAGCGCGCGCCCCACGATCGCCCAGGTCATGATCTGCAGGAATGTGATAACGATGTCGAGAATCAGGGCCAAGCCAGGCACCTAACCGTTCACCCGAGCGCCGCCAGACAGGCTGGGTCGCGGCGCGTCTCCCGGCCAAAATGATATCAGTTTGCCGGGCGCGGACCTACGGCGAGCCGGCCCGACCGGGCCGTCAGGAGCGCTTCTGTTTGGCGCTGCGGCCGCGCTGGCGGCGGCGGTGGCCCGACTTTTCGATCTCGCCCTCGAAGCTATCCTGCAGTCGCTGGCGATGTGTCCGGCGGCTGGCGTCCGGCGCGGCCGTCTCCAGCGCCGCCTCGTCCCAGATCAGCTCGGCGTCGCCGATGTGGACGACGTCGCCCGGCTCGATGCCCAGTTCCTCCAGCTTGTCGGAGATGCCGGACGCCTCGAGGATGCGCTGGAAGCGGTCGGCCGCGTCGTCGCTGGAGAAGTCGGTCATCACCAGCGTCCGCTCGATCTTTCGCCCGCGGACCGCGAAGTGGTGGCGCGAGAGCTGCTCGGCCTCCCAGGCTTCCTCGTCCAGCTCGTCGAGCGTGTAGACGCGGCGGCTCTCGGCCGGGACCAGGTCGACCAGCCGCGGGATGTCGTGGAGCCGCTCGTTGATCGCGGTCATCATCTCCGGGACGCCCTCGCCGGGGACGCCGGACACCTCGAAGACGCGTTCGACCCGGCCATCGAGGGCCGCGTGGAGGCCCGGCAGGTTCTCGCGCGTCTCGGGAAGGTCGATCTTGTTGATCGCGAGGAAGCGTGGCTTGGCGCCGAGCTCGTCGGAATAGGCCGTCAGCTCGGCGTCGATGATGTCGAAGTCCTCAATCGGGTCGCGCCCCTCCAGCCCGCCGGAGCCGTCGATGACGTGCAGCAGCAGGCGCGTGCGCTCGACGTGGCGCAGGAACTCGTGGCCCAGGCCGACCCCCTCGGCCGCGCCCTCGATCAGGCCGGGGATATCCGCCAGGACGAACGTCTCGCCGCGCCGGCCGCCGACCTCGACGACGCCGAGGTTTGGTTCCAGCGTGGTGAACGGGTAGTCGGCGATCTTCGGCCGCGCCGCGCTGGCGGCGGCCAGGAGGGTGGACTTGCCGGCGTTCGGGAAGCCGACGAGGCCGTCATCGGCGATCAGCTTCAGCTCCAGCCGTAGCCAGCGCTCCTCGCCCGGCTCGCCCAGCTCGGCAATCCGCGGCGCCTGGCGGGTAGACGTCGTGAAGTGGGAGTTGCCGAGACCGCCTTTCCCACCCCGCGCGACGACCATCTCGTCGCCCGCCTCGATCAGATCGGCGATCGGCTGGCCGCTCTCATCGTCGATGACGACCGTGCCGGGCGGGACGGCGATGTACTTCGTCTCGCCGCTCTTGCCATGCATCTTCTGCGAGCGGCCCGGCTGGCCGTGGCCGGCGCGGAAGTGCGAGGCATACTGGAACGGCAGCAGGGTGGCGAGGTGGGGATCGACGCGCAGGACGACATCGCCGCCCCGGCCGCCGTCGCCGCCGTCCGGGCCGCCCATCGGCACGAACTTCTCGCGCCGAAACGACACGACGCCGCGTCCGCCATCCCCGGCTGTCACCTGAATACGCGCGCGATCGACCAGCACCCGAGCGACTCCCTTATCCAACGAGACCGACTACCGGCCTCCGGCATCCGCTCGAAGCGTGCCACATTCGGCCAGATACGCATCAGCATCGAGCGGAAGACGAAGGCGCTTCCGCTCCTCATCGGGAACGACCCATGTGACGGTCACCAGAGAGTCGCCTCTTTTACCTTGTACTGCTATGTATAATGCTGCTACGTACAGCCGCGAGCGCGCCAGCGCACCAGACGATGGGTAACGGCATGGAGATCAACAAGGACCTGATCGCCGCGTCCTCGACCCCGATCGTCCTGGCGATTCTGGCCGAAGCGGACAGCTACGGCTACGCGATCCTCCAGCGCGTCCGCGAGCTGTCGGGCGGTCGGATAGAGTGGACGGATGGGATGCTCTACCCGGTCCTGCACCGGCTCGAGCGGCTTGGCCACGTCGAGGCACGCTGGGAAGTCGCCGAGACGGGCCGTCGCCGTAAGTACTACCGGATCACGTCCCGGGGCCAGACGCAGCTCGCGGAGGAGCGCCGCCAGTGGCAGGCGGTCGACGCGACGCTCCGGGGCATCTGGCAGATACTCAGCGTCCCGCACGAGACAGCGGCGGCCGCGCCACGGCCGCAGGGAGCCTGACGATGTCCGCGCTCGATCACGGGGTCTCGCTCGAGGAGCAGATCGACCAGTGGCGGAGCTACCTCCGCCGCCGTCAGGCGATCCATGCCGTCGACGTCGCCGAGCTGGAAGACCATCTGCGTGAGCAGGTGGCCGTCCTCGGAGACGCGGGGCTCGCCACCGACGAGGCATTCCTCGTGGCGGTCAAGCGCATGGGTGACCTCGACACCCTCTCGCGAGAGTTTGCGCGAGAGCACTCGGATCGCCTCTGGAAACAGCTCGTCGTGCCGTCGGAGAGCGGCGACGCGCGAGCGCGGGTCCGAACGGACGCCCTCGTCGCCTTCGGGCTGGCGATCGCGGCGGCCGTCTTAATCAAGGCGCCGGCGCTCTTCGGGATGCAGATTGAGCAGGATGCCGGCTTCTACGCGCGCCACCTGGGCC
>DAOKZM010000351.1:0-3989 GCA_035325665.1 Thermomicrobiales bacterium
TGACAGCGCTCGCGAACTATACGTCTCTCAACCGGCCGAGCGCGAACTGACGGGGACCGTCGATACACGCGACATCCCCGACGGCAAGCATCACCTCGTCCTCGAGGGAACGCTGCGGACCGGCGAGGTAGTGCGTTCAGAGCCGTTGGAGGTGATCGTTGACAACTGCCCGCCGGGACTGGTGCGCATCGATAGCGTGTTGAGGGTGGACGGCGCCGCGGACGGCGACCCGAAAGGGAGCCTCATGGTCGAAGTCAAGGCGACGGTGGAAGACGATGCGGGCATCTCGCTCGTAGAGCTCTATGACACGCCCCCCGACACAATCGATCGACCGATCGCGGCCAGCGAACACATCGAAGACGGTGCGTGTAGTCTCCTCGGTGTCCTCAATCGCTCGACGCGGACGACGCACTGCCTGTATCTGAAAGCGTATGATCAAGCCGGCAACTATCGGATAGACAGGGTGACCGTGCCCTTCTGACCATCGACGCGGTCAGTGCAATCGCGCGCTTCGCGAACCCCCCGAGCCGGTAGCCACCGCCGGGAACCGACCCCGCTTGTCGCAACCCAGGCGCCTCCCAGTGCCGGCGGGGAGGCTCATTCCCCCGCGATCCGTCGGCAGTGTCAGCCGGGCTGGATCGCCGCCAGCCGGTCGCGGATCGGCCCGGCCGTCTGGTCGTGCTCCTCGCTGGCGGCGCGGAGGTCCTCCGGCCGGCAGAGCAGGTCGATCGCCGTCATCGCCATCACCTTAGCCCCGCGCAGGATCGCCGCGTGCCCCTCCGGCGTGATCGTGCTGGCCGCGACCTCCTTCGAGTGCCAACCGCACTCTTCGCCACAGATGCGCAGCGTCGCCTGCGCGGCCGGGACGACGTGGCTGACGTTGCCGAAGTCGGTCGAGCCGGCCCCGTCGCGGCTCACTCGCGCCCCGCCGATGCCGATCTGGATCATGTTGCGCGCGATCGTGTCGCCGACGACGTGGTTGGTAATCATGTTCTGGTACGGCTTGATGTACTGCCGCCACTCCAGCCGGGCGCCGGCCGACAGCGCGCCCGCCTCGGCGCAGCGGACGACCTTGTCCACCACCTCGCGGGCGTAGACCGGGTCGGCCGAACGCACGCGGAAGCGCGCGGCGGTGTAGGGCGGGATGACGTTCGGCGCGGCGCCGCCGTGGGTGATGATGCCGTGGATACGGACGTCCGGCCGCAGCTGCTGGCGGAGCAGCGCCACGCCATTGAACATCTGGATGATCGCGTCGAGCGCGTTGATGCCCTCGTGCGGCGCGGCCGCGGCGTGGGCCGGCTTGCCGAAGAACTCGAACGACAACCCGTAGGCGACCAGGGTCGAGTCGAACGGCACGTAGTCCTCGGTGCCGGGGTGGATCATGATCGCCGCGTCGACGTCGTCGAAGTAGCCCTGCTCGACCAGCGGGATCTTGCCGCCCGCGTCCGGCACGGCCGACTCCTCGGCCGGGCAGCCGAGGACGACGACGCGGCCGGGAAGCTGGTCGGCCAGCGCGCCGAGCGCGATCCCAGCGCCGAGCGCGGCGGTGGCGATGATGTTGTGCCCGCAGCCGTGACCGACCTCCGGCAGCGCGTCGTACTCGGCCAGGATCGCGACCGTCGGCTCGTTCACCGGGCTATCGAACGTCGCCCGAAAGGCGGTCTCCATCCCGGCCGCCTGGCGCTCGACCGTCGCGCCATGCTGCTCGAGCGCGGCGGTCAGCCGGGCCACCGCCTCGCGCTCCTGGTGGCCCAGCTCGGGGTGCTCGTACATCCAGTCGCTGATCTCGACAAGCTGGCCGGCAATCGCCTCGACTCGCTCGGCCGCCGCCTTCTTCAGCGCGGCGACGCGCTCCTCCGTGACATACCCGGCGCTCACTGGCCGCTCCCTCCCTGCTCGCGCTCCGACTCTTCCGTGCGCGGCGACGATAGCCGAGGAGGCGCGTTCGCGCAATTCCCCGTCGCGCAGCGAGTACACTGCCGCCGACGGAGCACGAGCCGAGCGAAGGGGCGAGCGTGGGACAGCAGGAGTGGTTTCAGGCGCGACGGCTGGACGGCGGGATCACCGTCATCGCCGAGCCGCTGCACGACGAGGGGGTCAAGTCGTACCTCGTCGAAGGCGAGCGCGACGTCGCGGTGATCGACACCGGCCTGGGCGTGGCCGACTTCGCCGCGCTCGTCCGCGAGCTGTCGGACCGTGACCCGGTCGTCCTCCAGACGCACGGCCACTGGGACCACATCGGCCACACCTGGGCGTTCGAGCGCCGGCTGATCCACCCGAACGAGGCATACACCCTGCGGCGCGGCTTCCCGAACGCGATGTACAGGCCACTCTTCTCGCCGAAGCGCCTGCGCAGCGCGACCCTACCGGCCGGGTTCGACCTCGAGACCGCCGAGATCCCGCCCTGCGAGCCGACCGGCGAGCTTGAGCACGGCGGCGTCATCGACCTCGGCGGCCGCACGCTGGATGTCTTCCACACGCCGGGGCACTCGCCGGGAGGCGTCAGTCTCCTCGACCGCCAGACCGGCACGCTCTTCGTCGGCGACGCGATCAACTTCGGCGGCATCTGGCTCTTCCTGCCGCGCAGCGACGCCGCCGCGTTCCGCGCCACCCTCTGCCTTCTGGCCGGCCTCGCCGGCGAGGTGTCGGCCGTTTACCCCTCCCACGAGCGCGTGCCGATGCCGCCGGGCGACCTGCGCCTGGCCTCCGAGGCATTCGAGGAGGTCTGGGCCGGCCGCGACCCCGACAGCCGCCTGCGCTGGGACATCGGCTTCCCCGACAAGGTGCCGGTCGACGTCCACGACGTCGGCGAGTTCCGCTTCCTCCTCCGCGAGGGGGCCTACGGCGAGCCGCGATGACGCAGCATTCAGTCGGCATGATTAACGATGCACGACAGCGATCCGTTGGCGCGACAGCCTGCCTTTCCCTTTGTCATTCTGAGCGGAGCGAAGAATCCGTTCCCCCATCTTCGGTTCCAGCGAACGGGGAACGGACGGATCCTTCACTTCGTTCAGGATGACAGGACAAGGGGCGGGCTGTCGGCGGATGCACTGGGCTGGTGCACGCACTTGGGATCGCAAACCGACTCAGCTACAACCGCAGCGACGATCTGCATAGCCGAACGGAGGCACGCATGACCGACCAGTGGTTCACCGTCACCCAGCTCGGCAACGGCATCACCGCCATCGGCGAGCGGCTGCGCGAGGGGGCCGACGTGAAATCGTTCCTCGTCGAGGGCCAGCGCGAGGCGGCCATCGTCGACACCGGCACCGGCGTCGGCGACTTCAAGGGTCTCGTCGCGCGGCTGACCAGCCTGCCGGTGCAAGATGTCCAGACCCACGGCCACTGGGACCACGTCGGCGCCTGCCACCAGTTCGAGCGCGTGCTGATCCACGAGGAGGACGTGCCGTTCCTACGCCGCGGCGAGCCGGCCGACCTCTACGCTACCCACTTCGGCCCCGACCAGATCCGCGACGAATGGCTGCCGGAGGGCTTCACCCGCGAGGGCGCGTCGATCCCCGGCTGCCGGCCGACCGGCCTGCTGAAGGACGGCGACCGCATCGACCTCGGCGGCCGGGCGCTGGAGGTCGTCCATACTCCCGGCCACGCGCCGGGCGCCGTCGTCCTGCTCGACCGCGACGCGCGGGTCTTGCTGGCCGGCGACACGGTGCGGACCGGCACGATCCTGCTCATGCTCAAGAAGAGCGACCCGACCGCCTACCGCCGCTCACTGGAGCGCGTCGTCGCGCTGCTCGACGCCGTGGACGTCATCTACCCGGCCCACGGCGCGCCGATGACGCCCGACGACATCCGCGCGCTGCGCGATGCGTACGAGTCGGTCTGGGCCGGCGAGGTCCCCAGCACTCCCGAGCGCGCTCCGGCGATGTGGGCCGGCGACATCGACGCGTACCAGGTCGACCGCTTCCTCTTCCTCACGCCGCGCGGCGCGATCGGCGGGTAGCGCAACGGACAAGGGATCCATGATGAGC
>DAOKZM010000352.1:0-3989 GCA_035325665.1 Thermomicrobiales bacterium
AAACCGACGTCTTCACGGTCTCGCGACCGGACGACCTGGACGAGCTCGAGCGACGGCTCGCCGAAGAGGATCTCGACGAGCTGACCCTCGATGTCCCCGAGGGCGCGACCACCCTGTTCACCGCCCGTGAGTTTCGTCGCCTCGCGAGCGCCGCTCGCGCGGCAGGCGTAGTCTTGCGAATCGCGAGCGACGACCCGCTGCGCCGCGAGCTAGCGCGCATCATCGGTCTGCCGGTCATTGGCGGGGCCGAAAGGCGGACGTCCTCCGACGCCGAGCCTGCAATTGCCGCCGAAACCGCGGCGCCTGGCGCCAGCGCCGCCAAGGATGTCGACGCGCCGACCCGACGCATCGACGTGCCAGCCAGCGCAGCGGACGGGACCGCCCCGGTCGATGTCCCGCTGTCTCCGTGGCGAGGACTCGACACCGCCCGTGGTGTTGAGGACGATGAGGTCGATGACGGGTCCTGGTCCTTCGTCATCACGCCGCCGACGCGTCCGGCGCCCGACCGCACCGAGGACCTGGACGCCTCCTGGGCAGCCTGGGCGTCACGATCGTTCGAGACAGCCGGCGAAGCCGCGCCCCGGCGACGCCGTCGATCGCGGCGAGGGCCGCGGCTCGTCGCGGCGATCCTGGCGCTGCTGGTCGTGGCCGCAGTGCTGCTCGCCGTCGTCGCTCCAGCCGCGACGATCGCCATCAGCCCGCAGGTTGAGGTCGTCCAGGCACAGGTGAGTTACGGTCTGGCATTGCCCGGCAGCTCGTTCGACGTGCAGATCGCGCCGACGACCGTCTCGACGACGCTTACCGCCACCGTCAGCATCCCGACGACCGGCGAGCGGTTCGTCCCGGACGCGACGGCGACCGGGTCGCTACTGCTGACTAACCCGAGCACGGCCGAGGTCTTCATCGGCGCCGGGACGGTCGCGACGGACGCGAGCGGCGCGGAGTACGTAACGACCACCGACGTCGTCGTCCCGGCCGCCGACCCGTACGGCTCGATGACGTTCGGCAGCGTGGCGACGCCAGTGCGAGCGGCCATGCCTGGCGCCGATGGCAACGCCGACGCCGAGACAATCTACGGCCAGTGGGACACCGGCGTCTTCTACACCAACCGCGACCCGATCTCGGGCGGCACGATGAAAAGGATCGCGACAGTCAGCGACGCCGACCGCGCGGCGTTGGAGGCGACCGCCCGAGCCGACCTCGACGCGCGCGTCGCGAACGCGCTCGCCGGGCTGGTTCCGGCTGGCGCAACACTGCTACCCGGTAGCGAGCAACGCGGCGAGACGACGCTACGCTTCGACCACGCTGCTGGCGAGGACGCGACGGCGCTGCGAATCGATGCGACCTTGCTAGTGACGGCGCAGATCTTCGACCCCGAGGCGATGCGCGCGCAGGCTGCTGAGGAGGTCACCCGTCGCCTTTCCGCCTCGGCCGGCGACGGCGAGATCCTCGATGGGTCGATCGAGGTCGGCGAGCCGCAGCCGCTCGGCGAGAGCGCCGCCGACGGCTTCACGATCACGGCTCAGGCACACGTGGAGCGGCCAGTCGACCGCGCCGCGCTCGACGCGCTCCGCGAGCGCGCTGGCGGCGCGGACGTTTCCGACGTCGTCGCCGAAGCCCGTCAGGTCCATGGCGTCGAGGCCGCGTCCGTCGATCGTCACAACAGTTGGTTGTGGACGGGCATGCCGCTGTTGATGTCGCGGATCACAATCGAGGTGCAGGGTGCCCAAACGACCGTACCGGCCGAAGCCACGCCGGCCGGGCCGTAAGCTCGTCGGCCTCGACCTCGGCGAACGGCGCGTTGGAGTCGCCGTATCCGACGACACCGGCGTGATCGCCAGCCCGGACCGGATCATCGACCTCCGGCACGGCTCGCTGCACGATATCGCCGCCGTCGTCGCCGAGGTCGGCGCTTCAGGGATCGTCGTCGGCCTGCCGAAGGGCATGCGCGGCGACGAGGGCCACCAGGCCCGCGTGGTGCGAGCGCAGGCTGCCGAGCTGGAGCAACTCGTCGCCGTTCCGATCATCTTCTGGGACGAGCGGCTGACCAGCGCAATCGCCGACCGAGCGCTCGAGCAGAGCGGCCGGCGGGCACGCGACCGCCGCGGCGAACGCGATGCGATCGCCGCGGCGGTTATGCTCCAGAGTTACCTCGACGCCAACCCGAAGACGTCCGACTGAGCCTGGGCGATCAATCTACCGCCAGACCGGTTGCCTCGGCGCTCGCGACACCGACGCGCCATTCCCTCAGCGCCAGGGCTGCCACTTGCCGGGCAATCGCCAGCCAGATGACTGGCTGGCAGACGGCGCGCGAATAGTCACCCCAATTGGAGAGTGGGCTGATCGGAGAAAGTGCCAGCGCCACCAAGTCCGTCGAAGCCTCTGCGAACGGCGGGTAACCGCTCGACGCTGCTCCCGCTAGTCGTGACTCCGAGGGACATGTTGCCCCCCATTTCAAGCCAGACTTATAATGTCGCCTCAGGCACTTCGACCGGCAGACGGTGAAACGAGGCGGACGGGGTATGAAGCTGATTATCGCGGTTGTCCAGAACGAGGACGCCGACGCGGTCGTCGACGCGCTTCTGGAGAACGACTTTCGCGCGACCCGGCTGGCCTCGACCGGCGGCTTTCTCCGCCGCGGAAACACCACCATCATGATCGGCGTCCAGGACGAGCAGGTAGACCACGTCCTTGACCTCATCCGCCAGGAGGCGCGCAGCCGTTCCCAGGCGCAGGAGTCGGGCGAGGTTCAGACTGCCGCCGCGACGGTGTTCGTGCTCGACCTCGAAGAGTACCAGCGACTCTGAACGCACGACCGCGTCGTTGACGTCCCCAGCCGTGCCGACCAGCTCGGCGCAACCGGGGAGTGCCCATGATCTCGCGGCCCCTCCAACCCCACTGGCCGGCATCGGGTCGTCATGTTACGGTCCGGGGGATCCCGGTGCGCGCCTCGCGTAGCTGGATCGTCATCGCCGTCGTGTTGGCGGCCGTTTCAATCGACCTGCTCGCCGCTGATGGCCTGCGGCAGTTCCGCCTGTATGCGCTCGGGACGCTGATTGCCGTTGGCGCAATTGCTTCAATCGTGGTCCACGACCTCGCCCACGACCTCGTCGCCCGGCGTCGCGGCGCGCGCGTCCACGCGATCGTCCTGTCCTCGTTCGGAGCACTGACCGACGACGCCTACCCGCCCGAGAATCCGGCCGACGACGCCCACGTCGCCATCGCCGGCCCGGTCGCCAGCGGCACCGACGCGCTGGCGCTCGGCGCCGTCTGGTGGGCCGTCCCCGATAGGAGCTTCGCCGCCAATCTGTTCGGGCCGCTCGCGCTGATCAACGGCGCCCTCGCGGTCCTGACATTGTTACCCGGCTACCCGATGGACGGCGGGCGCATCCTGCGCGCGTTCCTCTGGTACGTCTCCGGCGACCTGATCTCGGGCACCAAGGCGGTGGCGCTCTACGGCCAGGCCATCGGCTTCGGCATCGTCCTCGCCGGCCTGCTAATCCTTGCGCTGGGCGGAGCGTGGTCGGTCGCGGCGGCCTGGCTACTGTTCGCCTACTGGTCGATCAGCCAGATGGCGCGCGAGGGGTTCGCGCGGACGTTGATTCGCGAGGGCGGGCGCCAGGTCACCGCCGCCGACGCCGGCCTGACTTCCAGTCGCCGCGTGGCCGCCGACCGGACGATCGACGCCGCGCTGGACGAGATCCTCCAATCAATCAGCAGCGGCCCGCTCCTGGTCCAGCGCGACGGCGAGGTCGTCGGGCTGGTGTCACTCCAGGAGATACAACGAGTGCCGCGCATCCAGTGGGATACCTATACCGTCGGCGATGTCGCATCAGCGCTCGATGGCGTCCCTCGCGCCGGCCATGACGCCGCGCTGGTGGACATCCTCGACCTCGTCGATTCGTCCGGCGGACAGGTCGCGCTTATTACCGCGGGAGAGCGCATCGTCGGCGCGGTCGACCGCAAGCTCGTCCACGCGCGCATCCGCG
>DAOKZM010000353.1:0-3958 GCA_035325665.1 Thermomicrobiales bacterium
GCCGCTATGGGCGGCTCACGACATCAGGCGGCGGATCAGGGTCAGAATGAGGCTGAGGGCGAGCGAGACGAGCAGCATCGAGGCGAGCGGGATGTAGATGCGGCTGTTGCCGCGCTCGATGCGGATATCGCCGGGTAGCCGGCCAAACCACGACAGCGCCCCGGTCATCACGACCAGCCCGACGACGACCGCCGCCACCCCCAACACGACGATGACCAACCCGACCCCGCGCGAATCCATCGCCCTCCATCCTCCGCGTCCCGCGTCCCTCTTCCGAACGGCGTGCGGCCGAGCGGGCAAGTACAAGGTTCGCCCCTGCGTGCCCCCATCCCTCATCCCTCATCCCTAACGCTGCTACACTGCCCCGAAGGAGGACGAATGACTGAGTCATCATCACGGCCGGTGCGCCGGTCAGACGAGCACTACACGCCGATCGCCAGCGCCTACACGACTAGCGCGATCCATGCCCAGGGCGCCGACCTCGCCCGGCTGGTCGAGCTTGCGGCGCTGCCGGCCGGGGCGCTCGTCCTCGACGTCGGCGCCGGGACCGGCCACACCGGGCTCGCATTCGCCGCGGCCGGCGCGCGCTTCGTCGGCCTCGATCTGACCCGTGCGATGCTGGTTGAGGCGCGCGGGCTGGCAGAGACACGCGGCGCGGCATTCGAGCCGGCGCTCGGCGCCGCCGAGGCGCTACCGTTCGCCAACGGCGCGTTCGACGCCGTCGTCTGCCGCTACTGCGCCCACCACTTCATCGACGCCCGCGCGGCGGTCCACGAGATGGCCCGCGTCGTCCGTCCCGGCGGGGTCGTGCTGCTCGACGACCACGTCGCGCCCGAGGACGTCGCCGCCGACGACTTCATCAACCGGCTCGACTGGCTGCGCGACCCATCGCACCGCCGCGAGCCGCGCCTGAGCGAGTATGAGTCCTGGTGCGCCGAGGCCGGCCTGCGGACCACCGCCGTTGAGCACCGCCGCGAGCGGATCGAAGCAGACGAGTGGTTCCGTCGCGCCCGGACCGCGCCCGACCGAGAGGCGGAGGCGCGCCGGCTGCTCGACGGCGCGTCGCCGGAGTTGCGCGAGCTTTTCGCAATCTCAAGTGATCCGGCCGGCTTCGACCTCCACGCGATAATCGTCCACGCTCACCGCTAGCGCAACGGCAGGGCGCGAAGCAGCCGGTCGATGTCCTCCTCGGTGTTGTAGAAGTAGGGTGAGACGCGGACGCCGCGCCCACGCAGGGTGACCGCGACCTTCGCCTGCTCCAGCTCCTCCACGAGCCGGCCATCGCGCTCGTGGTCACCGCTGGTGAACGTCAGGATCTGCGAGCGGTGGGCCGGATCCATGTCAGAGGCCACCTCGTAGCCCTTCTCGTCCACCCCCTCGGCCAGCCGGTCGGTCAGCGCGCGGGTGTGGGCGGACGACCACTCCGGTCCGGCCTGGGTAATGAGCGACAGCGAGGCGTGAAGCGCCGGCAGGCCGAGTTGGTTAAAGCCGCCGGGCTGGAAGCGCGCCGCGCCATCGCGCCAGCCGAGCGCATAGTCGTGGTCCTCGAAGCCGGACTTGACCGACAGCCGGCCGGCGTAGGTGACGCCGATCCGCTCGATCGCATCCTCGGCGAAGATGACGACGCCAACCCCGAAGCCGGCCATCAGCCACTTGTAACCGTGCGCGGCGATCGCCGTCACGCCGGTGCCGACCAGCTCGACTGGCTGGGCCGCCAGCGATTGGGTGGCGTCGACGAACAGCTCGATCCCTCGCTCGCGGCAGAGGGAGCCGAACAGCGCGAGGTCGTTGCGGAAGCCGTCCATGTACTCAACGTGCGAGATGGCCAGCGCCCTGGTGCGGTCGTCCATCGCCGCCTCGATCAGCCGCGGGTCGGTGCGTCCCTCGGCGTTGCGCGGGACGAAGCGGACCTCGACGCCGTAGCGCTGGAGATTGAGGAACGGATAGACGACCGACGGGAACTCCTCGGCCGGGATCAGTACGTTGTCGCCACGCTGCCAGGTCAGGCCGTTGGCCAGCAGGTTCATCCCATCGGCCAGCGACGGCGCCCAGGCGACCATGTCGGCGGTCGTGCCGGCCAGTCCGGCGACCATCTCGGCCGCTTCGGCCGGGATCGCCTGGCGGCTGGAAAAGAAGTCCTCCGACGGGCCGGCGAAGTCTTCGGCCCAGCGTCTGACCGCCTCGACCGTGCGACGCGGGAACGGCCCCAAGGCGGCATGGTTCATGTCGGACCACTCGCCGGTCATCGGGAACTCGTCGCGGAACGTCTGGACGTCAGACGTCTGGGCCACTCGATTCCTCCCCACATCGTCGCGCTCATCGCTGAGCGAAATCGTCAGGGCGGCATCGTACCGCAGGTCAGCCCTCGCGTCGTTCCGCGTCGACGATCTGCGGGCCAGTCATGTCCGCCAGCGAATCTTTGTCCACCGAGAGGCGCACGACGACGTCGTCGGCGGACTCGACCAGGTTGGCCGGGATGTAGCGGTCGTGGTGGCGGAAGAAGCCCTGCTCGACCCGGAAGCCCTGCACCCGCCCCTGCGGGTCGCTGGCGATCTCGGTGATCCGCCCGAGCTCGTCCTCGTCCTTGTCGACCACCATCGTGCCCTCGGAGAGCATGACCGCGTTCGGCATCCGCTCGCGGATCTCGTCGTCCACCATCAGGTCGCTGGCAACGTAGGGGGTGGCCGGCCACATGTAGCCGCCCGCGCCGTAGTAGCCGGCCGGCGGCATCACGTAGTCGGCGTCCATGTATTCCATCATCTGGTCCGCCTCGGCGCGCGACAGCCGAACGTGGACCTTACCCTGCTCGACGTGGTCCACCAATTCGATCGGCACGATCTTGTCGGTCGGGAAGAACCAGCCCTTGCGGACGATGATGGCGCGCTCCCGTCCGCCGGCTGGATCGATGACCAGGCTATCGACGACGCCGAGCTTCTCGCCGTCCGACCCGATGATGTCCGCCCCGAGCTCGATAGTCATGCGCGTGCCTCCTCCACGGTCGATTGTCGGGCCGGGCGCCCGGCATGAGCGATAACGCAATCCGTATTCCCCTATCGTGTGCAAGAGGCGTTGTGGCCCAGAGACTGCGCTCGCGTGTATCATCGGCGACACAGCAGCGTTCGTCATCCCGCCCCGCCGGCGTGACCGGATGGCCGGCGTGTCCGAGGAAGTACCGCGACCGATGACAGCACCGGACCCTACCAAGGTGTTCCACCCCCGGCCGCAACTGGTCCTGTTCGACCTGGACAACACAATCTGCGATTATCGCGCAGCCCGGACCGCCCGAACGCGCCACGCCTTCGAGCCGTGGTTCCCGGCCTCCTCCGACCTCGACGAGGCCGTTCACGCCGCGATGCAGTACCCGACCGAGGGTGATGAGCACCTCGCCGAGGTGCTGGCCGACTTCGGCATCGCTGGTGAGGACGCTGCTGAGGCCGCCCGCCAGCGGTTCGTCGAGGATCGCTTCCGCGGGCTGGAGCTATTCGCCGAGTCGCTCGAGGTGATCGCGGCGGTCAGCGAGGTCGCGGCGGTCGGGATGGTGACGAACGGCCCGACGACGATCCAACGGGCCAAGATCGAGATGTTCCGTCTGGAGGCGCACTTCCCGGTCATCGTCGTCTCCGAGGAGGTCGGCTGCTGGAAGCCGGACCCACGCATCTTCGCGATCGCGCTGGAACGCACCGGCCACCAGCCTGCCGAGGCGATCTACGTCGGCGATTCTGCCGACCGCGACGTCCCTGGCGCGCGGGCGGCTGGGATGCGATCCGTCTGGGTCAATCGCTGGGGGATGACCTGGCCGGGTGGCGAGCGGCCGGACGCGTCGATCGCGACGCTCTCCGAGCTGCTCCCGTTGCTGGGGATCGACGCCCCGGCCGAATCGAGCATGAGGTGAGCGTGTCGCGGGTGCTGCTGCTGGCCGTAACGTTCGTGCTGCTGGTGACAGCTGCCTGCGGCGGGG
>DAOKZM010000354.1:0-3953 GCA_035325665.1 Thermomicrobiales bacterium
GTAACGGCTGGATCACCGAGAGGACGACGATCATCGAGGCATCGTCCGGCAGCACCGCCGTCTCCGAGGCCTATTTCGCACGGCTGCTCGGCCTCCCGTTCGTCGCTGTCATGCCGCGCGGCACGTCGGCCGCCAAGGTCGCCCAGATCGCCTTCTACGGCGGCCGCTCGCACTTCGTCGACAACCCGGCCGAGATCTACAGCGTCGCTGAACAGCTCGCCCGCGAGACCAACGGCCACTACATGGACCAGTTCACCTACGCCGAGCGGGCGACCGACTGGCGCGGCAACAACAACATCGCCGAGTCGATGTTCGCCCAGATGGGCCGCGAGCTGCGCCCGGTTCCACGCTGGGTCGTTACCGGGGCGGGCACCGGCGGCACCTCGGCGACGATCGGGCGCTTCATCCGCTACCAGCGGCTGGCGACCCGCCTCTGCGTCGTCGACCCGGAGAACTCGGTCTTCCTCGACTACTTCGAGCACCGCGACCCGGACGTCACCAGCGATAAGGGCAGCGGCGTCGAGGGGATCGGCCGGCCGCGGGTCGAGCCGTCGTTCGTCCCCGACGTCGTCGACCGGATGATCCGCGTGCCGAACGCCGCCTCCTATGCCGGGATGCGGTTCCTGGAGGCCAAGCTGGGCCGCAAGTACGGTGGCTCGACCGGCACCTGCCTCTGGGGCGCGATGCAGCTGGCCGCCGAGCTGGCGGCAGACGGCGAGCAAGGCTCGATCGTCATGGTGGCCGGCGACCCCGGGGATCGCTACCTCGACACGTACTACGACGACGCCTGGGTGGCCGCCAACGGCTATGACATCCGGCCCTATTTGGCGGAGCTCGACCAGGTCTACTCGACCTGCGCCTGGCCATCGGCGGCGTCCGGCACGAGCACGTAGCCGACAGCCGGCCGGTTCTCGATCAGCGACGGGTCACCGAGCTTGTTGCGCAGCCGGTTGAGGGTGACGCGCAGGATGTGCGGTTCGTCGGCGTACTCTGGCCCCCAGACGGCGGTCAGCAGCGCCCCGTGGGTGAACACCCGGTTCGGGTGCCGGGCGAGCTGGAGCAGCAGCCGGAACTCCGTCGGCGTCACTCGCACCTCCTCGCCGAACCGCCAGACGCGCCGATCAACGACCGCGATCGTCAGCGAGCCAGCTTGGATCGTGTCCGGCTCGCGCTCGCGCGGCCGGCGTCGCAGCGCCGACCGCGCCCGAGCCAGCAGTTCGTTGACCCGGAACGGCTTGGTCACGTAGTCGTGGGCGCCGGCGTCGAGCGTCGCCACCAGCGACTCCTCGTTCGTGTCGGCCGTGACGACGACGATCGGCACGTCCCCGGCGGCGCGAATCTGCCGCACGAGGCCGCGACCCGAACCGTCCGGCAGCATCAGGTCCACCATCAGCAGATCGGGCAGCCGCTCGGACCAGAGCAGGAATCCTTCGGCCGCCGTGCCGGCTGTGATAACGTCGAAGCCCGCCTCCCGTAGATGCCGGGCGATTAGCAGTTGGATATCCGGGTCGTCCTCGACGACCAGGACGAGCGTTTGTGTGTGCTCGTTGGCGTCGTCCATCGTGGCTCTCTCGCTCTCCTGCCCTTCCCCGCAGAGATGATGCCTGTCGGAGCCCGTCGGTTGCCACTGGCCGGGGTAGAATCGAGGCACGAGGTTGCCGCGCCGGGCGGTGACGGGACGCCGGAGGTGCAGAAGATGCCGCAGCAATCCGACGCGCTCCAGAGCGTCCAGGCCCGCCTCCGCGAGCAGGGCCAGCGCCTGACACCGCAGCGGCTGCTGATCCTCGACCTGCTCTACGCCCACGGCGACCATGTCACGGCCGACGAGCTCTTCGAGGCCGCTCAGCGTCGCTACCCCTACTTGAACATGTCGACCGTCTACCGCACGCTGGAGTTCTTCCGCGACCAGGGGCTGGTCGCCGAGACCGACCTCGGCGACGGCCGGCGCCACTTCGCGCTGCTCTCCGAGGATCGGCATCACCACCTCATCTGTCTGGCCTGCAACGGCGTCCAGGAGATCGAGGACGACTACTTCGACACGCTGCGCGACGAGCTCCGCGAGCGCCACGGCTTCGAGGCCCGTATCGACCACCTGGCGATATTCGGCCTCTGCCGCGAGTGCGCTGCAGCTGGGGCAGATCGTTGATGCGCGTCCTCGCGCTCGACATCGGCTCGTCGTCCGTCCGCGCCGCGCTCGTCGATCGCCATGGGCGCATCGCCCCCGGCTCATTCAGCCAGTTGCCGGTCGAGCTGGACGTCGAGCCGGGTGGCCGGTCGGTGGTCGGTCTCGACCGCATCCGCATGCTGGTCGAGCGAGCGATCGACCAGTCGCTGGCATCCGAGCCGGCCCGCGACGGGGTCGTCGCCGTCGGCGTCTCGACGTTCTGGCACTCGCTCATCGCCCTCGACGCTGCCGGCCGACCGCTGACGGAGGTGCTGACCTGGGCCGACACCCGCTCGGCCGCTGAGGCTGCCGATCTGCGCGACCGCCTCGACGCCGAGGCGATCCGCCAGCGGACCGGCTGCCCGCTGCATCCCTCCTACCTGCCGGCCAAGATCCTCTGGCTGCGCCGCCACCACCCCGACCTCTTCGCGCGTGCCGCGCGGCTCGTCTCGTGCCCGCAGGCGCTCACCGCCGTCTGGCTCGACAGCGACGCGACATCGGTGTCGATGGCCTCCGGCTCCGGCCTGCTCGACCGGCGGGCCGCTACCTGGGACGCCGAACTGCTCGACCTGCTCGGTGTCGCTCCAGAGCAGCTCGGCGCGATCCTGCCGGGGCCGGAGCTGCTGCCGCCGGTTACCGGCGACTACGCCCAGCGCTGGCCCGCCCTGCGCGGCGTGCCGTGGCGCGCGCCGGTCGGCGACGGCGCGGCATCCAACGTCGGCGCCGGCTGCGTCGGCGCTCACTGCCTCGCGCTGATGGTCGGCACCTCCGGGGCGATGCGCCGCTGCCAGCCGGGCGAGCCGCCCGCGCCAGTCCCGGACGGCCTCTGGCGTTACCTCCTCGACTACCAGCACTCGGTCACCGGCGGCGCGTTGAGCGAGGGCGGCAACATCTATGCCTGGCTCGATGAGACGCTGCGCCTGCCCCCGTCCGCCGAGAGCGACCCAGCGCTGATGACCCGCGCGCCGGGCCAGCACGGCCTCGTCGTCCTGCCGTTCTGGTCCGGCGAGCGCTCACCCGGCTGGGCAGGTGACGCGACGGCGACTATTGCGGGCATGCGTTTGCACACGACGGCGTTGGATATCTTGCAGGCGTGCCTCGAGGCGGTCGCCTACCGGTTCGCGACCGTCTACGATGCGCTCGCCAGCGATAACGAGGAGGTCGTGGCGACCGGTGGCGCGTTGCGCGCCTCGCCGGCCTGGCAGCAGATCATGGCCGATGTCCTCGGCGTGCCGCTGCGAGTCTCGCCCGCGCGGGAGTCGTCGCTGCGCGGCGTGGCGCTCGTGGCCTGGCGCGACGCCGGCGGCGCACCCGCCTCGCTCGCGGGACTCGACCCGGGTGGGTCGGTCGTTGCGCCGCGGCCGGACGCCCACCAGCGCCACCGCGAGCTGCGCAACCGGCAGGCGCGGCTCTACGAGCGCGAGGTCGGACCGGCTGGCCGGCGGCTCTTGGCACGCGAGTCGCGGTGATGTCTTTGCGCGACGCGACGCGCGTCTCGTAGCGCGCGAAGGATGAGCACGAGCCTGGTCGTGGCGGCCGGGCATGAGATAGAGCGCGAGATGGCGTCCAATGAACAGGGAGGGCCGCATGGCTCGGAATCCGCTTCAGCAGTTGGCCGGCTACGGCCAGAGCGTCTGGTATGACAACCTCAGCCGAGACCTGATCGAAGGTGGCGGACTACAGGCGCTGATCGACGACAAAGGCGTCGTCGGCGTCACCTCGAACCCGACGATCTTCGACAAGGCAATCTCTGGATCCGACCTGTACGACGACCAGATCCTGCGGCTCG
>DAOKZM010000355.1:0-3949 GCA_035325665.1 Thermomicrobiales bacterium
GAGAAGGTCGAGGTCCTGACCGTTGCCCAGCTGCTCGCCGAGGCCATCATGCGGATCCACAAGGATCTGTCGATCAGCGCGCTGTTCGGCTGAACGCGCGGACGTCCTAGCCTGGAGAGGGCTTCTTGAGTACCAACCAATGGACAGAGCTGGCCATCGCCATCGTCGCGCTCCTGATATCGGCGATCGCCACCTGGGCTGAGCTCAGCCTCGTCGCGGTCAGCCGCGTCGACGTCCGCCGCCTGTTCGACAACCGGCTGTCTCGCGAGGACGCGATTGCCATCGAGCGGACGCAGCGCCTACGAGCCGCCGTCCTGCTGATCGAGGTGCTCACCGCCGCGGTCGCGACTGCGCTGTTCACTTGGGTCTTTGCCGACCTGCTGGGCGATCGAGGACTGCTCTGGGGTCTGCTGATCGCGCTGGGGATTCTGCTCGTAATCGGCCGCCTGATCCCGCGCATTCTCTCGGCCGAGGAGTCCACCAGCGAAAACGACGGGCCGCATAAGGTCGGCCGAGCGTTGGCGATGCTCTTCGCGCCGGTCGTCCGACCGGCCGAGTGGGTGACCGGGCTGGTCGGGCGCGGCAAGCGCCGTCGGGCCGAGGTAGAGGCGTTCGACGATGAATCGACCGAGTCGAACGGCGCCCAGCACCAGCCGGACTGGGATCGCTCGGAACCGTATCCGATCGAGGAGGCGGAGCAGGACATGATCTCCGGCGTGCTCCACCTCGAGGAGGTCACGGCGCGGCAGATCATGGTCCCGCGGATCGACATCGTCGCGGTCGGACGGGACACGCTGCTCGCCGAGGCGGTCGACGTCGCGATCGGCGCCGGTCACTCGCGCATCCCGGTCTACGGGCGCAACATGGACGAGATCCTCGGCGTGATCTACGCCAAGGACCTGCTGGCCTACGTCAACGAGTCGCACGAGGGGATCACGGTCGAGACGCTGATGCGGCCGGCCTACTTCGTGCCGGAGTCGAAGCGGGTGGACGACCTGCTCCACGAGTTGCAGCAACAGAAGATCCACCTCGCCGTCGTCGTCGACGAGTACGGCGGCACGGCCGGCGTCGTGACGATCGAGGACATCCTCGAGGAGATCGTCGGCGAGATCCAGGACGAGTACGACCGCGAGACGCCGCCGTTCGAGGTCGTCAGCGACGACGAGATGATCGTCGACGGCCGGCTGACGATCGACGACCTGTGCGACGAGATGGAGATCGACTGGCCGGGACCGCAATCCGGCACCGTCGGTGGCTTCATCCAGCGCCAGCTCGGCCGGATCCCCACGCGCGGCGAGAGTGTCGAGATGAACGGCGTCCGGTTGACAGTGCTGGGCGTGGAGCACCGGCGCGTGCGCAAGGTGCGCGTCGAGCGGCTGAACGACGCGACTGATGTCGGAGTGTTCGAGGACGGCGCGGCGGTCACGCCTGTCGACCAGGGATGACGTCGCCCGGGATCGAGTGGCACGCGGAGCTGCCGTCGACGATGGACCGCGCCCGTAAGCTCGCCGAACGTGGCGCGCCGGCCGGCACGGTCGTGGTGGCGGACTTCCAGTCCGCGGGCCGCGGGACGCGTGGCCGCGTCTGGCACGCGCCGCCCGGCTCGTGCCTGATGTTCACGCTGATCGCCAGGCCGCGCGTCGAGCCAGCGGCGCTGACCGACCTCCCGGCCCGGATCAGCGAGTCGATCTGCGGGTACCTCCAACAGGCACTCGGCCTCGATTGCGCGGTGGAGCCGCCGAACGACATCGTCGCCTCCAACAAGCGCAAGCTGTGCGGCGTCCTCTGCACGTCGAAGATCGTCGGCGACCGCGTCGAGTATGTCCTCTGCGGCATCGGCCTCAACACTTTGATGACGCGCGATCTCCTTCCGCTCGAGACCGCAACGAGTCTGCTCGTCGAGCTTGGCGATTGCCCGGCGCATGACGTGCTGCTCGACGGAGTGCTGGCGAGTCTGGAGTGGGTCGTCGGGGACGCGGGACGCTTTGCGTCGGGACACGGGAGGCGATAATCGTCGGGGCGATCCCGCGGTGGCCGCTATCCTAGCCCGGGAGGACGCCCCAACATGCATGTATCGAACGTGTCCGCGAGTGCCCCCTACGCGGCGATAACGCAGCGCAGGTTCTTCGCATCCCGCGTCCCACGTCCCACGTCCCGACACTAGTACAATTGCCGCAAATGACAGGCCGCGCGGCTGCGACCGGCTACGGACGACTGGGATGGTCCCGCCCGCCGGGCGGCAGGGGAGAAGAGGCAGGGAGCGGATGGATTTCAGGCTGACCGACGAGCAGATCCAGGTACGCGACATGGTGCGCGAGTTCGCCCAGAGCGAGGTCGCGCCGTATATCCAGGAGTGGGAAGCGAAGGGTGAGTTCCACCCGGAGGTCCTGCAGAAGATGGGCGAGCTCGGCATCCTGGGCCTGCCGATCCCCGAGCGCTACGGCGGCGGCGGGTTCGACTACGTCTCGCTGGCGCTGGCCTGCGAGGAGCTCGAGCGGGTCGACACGTTCCTGCGCGTCATCATGAGCGTCCACGTCGGGCTGAACAGCCTGGCGATGCATCAGTTGGCGACCGAAGAGCAGAAGATGCGCTGGCTCAAGCCGCAGGCGGAGGGCGCCAAGTACGCGACCTTCGGCCTGACCGAGCCGGGCGCCGGGTCCGACGCCGGCAACATCGCCTCGACCGTCGTCCGCGACGGCGACTCGTACATCCTCAACGGCGAGAAGATGTGGATCTCGCTGGCCGACGTCGCCGACCACTTCCTCGTCTTCGCCAGCCTCGACCGCTCCAAGAAGCACCACGGGCTGGCCGCGTTCGTCCTCGAACGCGGGATGGAGGGTCTGACGACTGGCTCGATCAAGGGCAAGATGGGCGTCCGGGCCGGCAATACTGGCTGGCTGGCGTTCAACAACGTCCGCGTCCCGGTCGAGAACCGCATCGGCGAGGAGGGCGAGGGCTTCAAGATCGCGATGTCCTGCATCGACCAGGGCCGCTTCACCGTCGGCGCTGGCGCGGTCGGCCTGATCCAGGCCAGCCTGGACGCCAGCGTCAAGTACGCGCACGAGCGCGAGGCTTTCGGGCAGGAGATCGGCCAGTTCCAGCTCATCCAGCAGAAGATCGCCTACATGGTCGCCGGGGTCGAAGCGTCGCGACTGCTCGTGATGCAGGCGGCCGAGCTGAAGAACCGCGGCATCCGCAACACGCGCGAGACGTCGCTGGCCAAGTGGTTCGCCTGCGACGAGGCGCTCAAGGCCGCCGACGAGGCGATCCAGATCCACGGCGCCTACGGCTACTCGAACGAGTACCCGGTCGAGCGCTACTATCGCAACGCCCGCGGCGCGGTGATCTACGAGGGCACCCGCGAGGTCCACCAGCTGATGCAGGCGTCGTACGCGCTCGGCTACCGCGCGGACAAGCCGCTGCGCTGCCCGCAGCCGCCGGCCCAGGCGTTCGAGGAGTCGCAGGAGCTCGTCAAGGCCTGACTCCTCGCCGTCCCCGGCAATCAATCGTCGCACGCGGACGGCCAGCCAACCCGGCTGGCCGTCCCCACGTTCAGGCCCGGCGCGACCGGGAGGAAAGGAAGCTTCGATGGGACGTAGCGTCATTCTGGGCGGCGCGCGGACGCCGTTCGGCCGCCTCGGCGGCGCGCTGGCCGGCAAGACCGCCGTCGAGCTCGGCGCGATCGCTGGCTCGGCCGCGATCGAACGCTCGGGCGTCACCGGCGACGACATCGACCACATCGTCATGGGCGAGGTCCTGCAGGCGGGAGTGGGGATGAACCCGGCCCGTCAGGTCGGCTTCAAGATCGGGCTCGACCGCGAGGTGACGTCCGACACGATCAACAAGGTCTGCGGAAGCGGCATGCGCGCCGCCGCGCTGGCCGATCTGCTGATCCGCGCTGGGGAGAACACGGTGATCCTGGCCGGCGGCATGGAGAGCATGTCGAACG
>DAOKZM010000356.1:0-3944 GCA_035325665.1 Thermomicrobiales bacterium
CCGGAGAGCGCCCGCGGCTTGCGGTCCAGGAGCTGGTCGATCCCGAGGATTGTGGCCGCCTCGTTCACCCGCTGGGTCACGATGTCCTTGGGCGTGTCGCGGAGCTTCAGCCCGAAGGCCATGTTGTCGCGTACCGACATGTGCGGGTAGAGGGCGTAGTTCTGGAAGACCATCGCGATATCGCGGTCCTTCGGGTCGAGGGATGTCACGTCCCGATCGCCGATGAAGATCCGCCCGCTGGTAATCTCCTCCAGGCCGGCGAGGCAGCGGAGCGCCGTCGACTTTCCGCATCCTGACGGCCCGACGAGGACGAGGAATTCGCCATCCTCGATGTCGAGGTTCAGATCCTTCACCGCCGCGAACGCGTCGAACATCTTGGTTACATGATCGAAGACGACCTTCGCCACCCTGTCCTCCTCGGGTTGAGCCGGCAACGACGGACGCACTGGCGGCGTGGCGGACGCCGTCAATCGGTTCCGCGCTCCCGCCCTCTACTCCCACACTTGATACTTAGGCTATTCCCCGACCCGCCTCGCGTCAACTACGGCAATCCTGGCAGCGCCCTTGCGTATTCCTTCGCGCCCAACCCGGGCGCCATCCGTCCCTGCCAGCAGGCCGCGCGCCGCGACTCGGAGATCACCAGCACGCCATGACATCCGCCAGCGCCACCGACCCTCAGGACGATGCCCGCGCCGCCGGCCTGCGCTACGTCAGCGACGACATGCCGGGGATCCGCCGCCGGCGCCGCGGGCACGGGTTCAGCTACGCTGGCCCAGACGGCGAGCCGGTCCGGGACGAGGAGACCCTGGCTCGCATCCGATCGCTGGCGATCCCGCCAGCCTGGAGCGATGTCTGGATCTGCACCCGGCCGAACGGTCACCTTCAGGCGACCGGCCGCGACGCGAAGGGACGCAAGCAGTATCGCTATCACCCTCGCTGGCGCGAGGTCCGTGATGAGGCCAAGTTCGATCGCGTCGTCCCGTTCAGCCGGGCACTACCGCGTATCCACGATGCCGTCGCAGAGCACCTGGCGCTTCCGGGCCTCCCGCGCGAAAAGGTCCTCGCGACGATCGTGCTGCTGCTGGAGAAGTCGCTGATCCGGGTTGGTAACGACGAGTACGCCACCGAGAACGGGTCCTACGGCCTGACGACGATGCGCAGCCGCCATGTCGACATCTCAGGCAGCCGGATCCGATTCAGCTTCCGCGGCAAGAGCGGCCAGCATCACGAGGTCGGGGTCAGCGACCGGCGCGTCGCGACCATAGTCAAGCGGCAGCGCGAGCTACCGGGTCAGGAGCTATTTCAGTACGTCGATGACGCGGGCGAGCGGCACGGTGTCTCGTCGGACGACGTCAACGCATACCTTCGTGACCTGGCCGACGATGAGTTCACGGCGAAGGACTTCCGCACCTGGGCCGGCACGATCCTCGCCGCGCGCGCCCTCGTGGCCGCCGGCCCGTTCGACTCCGAGTCTCAGGCGCGACACAACGTCGTGGTCGCGATGACCGAGGTCGCGGAGCGCCTCGGCAATACCCCGACGATCTGCCGCAACTGCTACGTCCATCCCGCCGTGATCGACGCCTATCTCGCGGACGCCTTGCCCGACGATGTCGCCGACGACGGCGCGTTCGAAGCCGCCGTCATCTCCCTGCTCACCGCCTGACGGCGGGCACGGCGATTCTCCCTGGAAAGCTATCAGCCAGGGAGAACCACCGCGCGTCACGGCTGGGGAACTCGGAAGGTCCGACCCTACCAGATGTCGCCGACGTCGAGTCCGAGCGCGAAGCGGCCGGCGTGCAGCAGCGTCTTCTCCGGAGTCAGCGGGTGGAACTCGCCTGCCCGCACGTCGCGGTAGGCGCGCTCGATCGGGGATCGCCGGAAGTAGGCGCCGCCGCCGGCCACCTCCATCGCCAGGTCCACCACCTCGGTCGCCGTCGTGACCACCTCACGCTTGGCGACGACGACCGTATTCGTCGTCCGCTCGTCAAGCGGATAGTCGTCGCCAAGCTCGGTCAGCGCGCCGATCAGCGCCCACCAGGCGGTCCGCAGCTTCGCGTCCATCAGCCCGATCTGCCGCTGGACGATCGGGTTCTCGGCCGGCGCGCCGCCCGGTCCGCGGCGACCGGCGATCCCGCGGACTGCCTCATCGCGCGCCCCGGCCGCGATGCCCCAGTAGACGGACGCCACCGTCGGCGCGAAGTGCGCCAGCGCGTTGCGCAGCGGCGCGTCGTTGCGACCCCAGGCCTTGCGGGCTGAGATCTGCCCATCGGCCACGAATACGTCGGTCATCACCATGTCGTGGCTCTGCGTGCCGCGCATGCCGAGCGTGTCCCAGGTTTCGACGATCTCGATTCCTGGCTGACGCACCGGCAGTGCCATCATGAGCACCACCGGCCCCTCGTCCGGATCGTCGTAGCGCGCCATCGTCGTTATCAGGTCCGCGCCGGGGACCTGGCTACAGAAGACCTTGCGGCCGGAGACGAGATAGCCGCCCTCGGTCCGCGTCGCCGTCGCGGAGGGGAAGATGCCGTCGGACCCGCCGCTCGTCATCAGAATCAGGTTGTTGTCGGCGATCTTCTGGAGGGTCGCGCCGACCGCGTCCGCGCCGTGCCTCCAGCGATAGGTCAGCGCTAGCGTGTTGTAGAGATGCATCGCGACCGCCAGTGCGGTCGAGCCGCATCCCTTGGCCAGCTCGGCCTGGGCGTAGGCGACCTGGCGCATCGACGCGCCGAGCCCGCCAAATTCCTTCGGGATCGCGAGCCGGGTGTAGCCGACCGCCTTCATTCGGTCGTAGTTCTCACCAACAAACGTGTTGTCGCGGTCGTGCGCCGCCGCCCGCGTCGCGAACTCGGCCGCCAGCCCGCGCGCAAGCTCGACGAAGCGGTCGTCGCCGGCGCAAGCAGGAGCCGGGCGGAAGGGGGCGACGTCGCGCACCGCCAGTGCCTGGTCGATCATTGCTGTCATGAGGCGCCTCCTCAGAGTGTCGAGGTGCGGCCGGTGGCCACACCGTAGTCCGTCTGAACCCAGCCTAGTCTGCCGTGTGGCCACTGCTAGTTCGATTTCCGAACCACACGGGCTAGCCTGCATGCCGCATACTGAGATCAGAGGTGACCGCCCGTCTGAATGGAGTTGGGACGATGCCCGGATACGGTCAGTTCTGCCCCGTGGCCAAGGCGGCCGAGGTGTTCGCCGAGCGCTGGACGCCGTTGATCATGCGCGAGATCCTTCTCGGCAGCCGCCATTTCAATGAGCTGGAGCGCGGCCTGCCGCGTATCTCCCGCTCGGTCCTCGCCCAGCGGCTCAAGGCGCTGGAGCGCGACGGTCTCATCGAGCGTCGCGCCGGAGCGGACGGCAGGTCGAGCGAGTACGTCGCAACGACGGCTGGCCAGGAGCTCTTCGACGTCATCCAGCTTCTTGGTGTCTGGGGCGCGCGCTGGATGAACCGCGAGGTCCAGCCGGAGGACATCGACACCGACCTGCTGATGTGGGACATGCATCGCCGGATCGACATCGACCGGCTGCCGGGCCGGCGGATCGTCGTCGAGGTCCAGTTCACCGGCCTGTCCGACCGGCTCTACTGGCTCGTCCTCGAACGCTCGGGCGTGTCGGTCTGCGTCACGCACCCCGGCTTCGATATCGACCTGTCGATCACCGCTGACACGATGACCCTGCACCGCGTCTGGATCGGCCACCAGGAGCTTGCGGCGGCGCTCCGCATGCGCTCGATCGAGATCGACGGACCGCCGGATCTCTGCCGCGCCTTCCCGACCTGGCTCCAGATGAGCATGTTCTCTCACGTCGCGCCGGTGAAGGTGCCCGCCTGACGAGCTGACCCCTCGCCAGACCCTTCGTTTCCCTGTACCCTCTGCCGAACGATTTCGCGCAGAGGGGAAGGACTGAATCATGGCCAACACCAACCCGGAAGGGCACCTCGTTGTCGCGGC
>DAOKZM010000357.1:0-3920 GCA_035325665.1 Thermomicrobiales bacterium
CGACTGATTGATAAGGTTGAGCGCGTCGCCAGCGAAGACCGGATGCACCGCCGCGGCGTAGACCACCGCCGCGCCGCGCTGCATCAGCATCTCGGCGGCCTGGACGAGCGTGCCGCCGGTCGAGATCATGTCGTCCACCAGCACTGCCGTTTTGCCGTCCACGTCGCCGACCATCTCGATCACCTCGGTGTCGTCGGGCCCCGGCCGGTTCTTGGCGATGATCGCCAGCCCACCGCCCGCCCGCAGCCGGAACTCCTGTGCCCGGCCGACGCCCCCGGAGTCGGGGCTGACCGCGACCAGCCCGTTCGTCTCCATCCGGCGGAACGGCGAGGCCAGGATCGGGGTCGCGCGCAGGTGGTCGACCGGGATGTCGAAAAACCCCTCAATGGCCGGAGCGTGCAAGTCCAGCGTCAGGATGCGGTTGACGCCCGCGGTCACCAGCAGGTTCGCCACCAGCTTGGCGCTGATCGGCTCGCGGCCGCTTGTCTTCTTTTCCTGCCGGGCGTAGGCGAAGTACGGGATGACGGCGGTGACGCGCGCCGCCGACGCGCGGCGGATGGCGTCGATCATGATCAGCAGCTCGACGAGGTGGTGGTTGACCGGGTCGGACAGCGACTGGATAACGAAGACGTCCGACCCTCGGACGTTCTCGTCCAGCTTGACCCGCGTCTCGCCGTTGCGCCAGGTATCGACGGTCGCCCGGCCCAGCGACGCCTCCAGCTCGCCCATGATCCGCTCGGCGAGCGCCCGGTTGCCGTTCCCCGCGAAGACCTGTAACCGTCCGTCCATGCGCCCCTTCTGGTTCTATTCCTCTGGTTCGTCCACGCCGGCGTCGGACATGGCCGGCCCTGGTGTCCGCCGGATCGGTCGGGCCGGGATGCCGACGACCAACTGGCCCGGCTGGACCGGCTTCGTCACGACCGATCCCGCCCCGGTCCGGCTACCATCGCCGAGTTCGACCGGCGCGACTAGCATCGTGTCGCTGCCGACGAAGACATCGTCGCCGATCGTCGTCTGGTGCTTGTCGTAGCCGTCGAAATTACAGGTGATCGTCCCGGCGCCGATGTTGACGCGCTCGCCGACCTCGGCGTCGCCGAGGTAGCTGACGTGGCCGACCTGGGTGCCGCTGCCAACCCGCGCATTCTTCATCTCGACGTAGTTGCCGACGTGGACGTGTGCCGCCAGCCGTACCCCCGGCCGGAGGTGCGAATACGGCCCGATGTCGGTCCCGTCGCCGATCTCGGATTGCTCGATCCACGAGGCCCGAATGGTTACCCCGTCCCCGAGCGTCGAGTCCTCGACGACTGTTTGTGGCCCGAGCCGGCAGTTGGCTCCGACGATCGTCCGCCCGCGCAAGCTTGTCCCCGGCTCGATCCGCGTGTCCTGCCCGATCTCGACGTCGGCGTCGATCCAGGTGCTGGCGGGGTCGACGAGGGTCACGCCGGCCAGCATGTGGCGGCGCAGGATGCGATCGCGGATAACGCGCTCGGCCCGCGCCAGTTCGGCGCGGTCGTTGATGCCCCAGGCGACCTCCGGCTCGGCCAGCACCAGCCGAACCTGTTCGCGCGGCCACTCCGTCGCAGCCGCCAGCGCCACCAGCTCGGTCAGGTAGTACTCGCCCTTCGGGCTACGCGTCAGCCGTCCGGCGTTCTCGCGCAGCCAACCGGCGCGGACCAGGCACATCCCGCTGTTGACCGGGATCGGCCCGTCGTACTGTTGGTCGTCCTCGTGCGCCTCGACGATCGCGACGATGCGTCCGCCGTCGGTCCGGTAGCGCCCGTACGGCCCCGGGTCAGTAAGCACGACGGCCACGGTCGAGAGGATTGGACCGGCAGCGCGGGTCTCATCGGTGAGTCGCTGGAGGGTCGCGGGGTCGACGATCGGGTGGTCGCCGAAGATGACCATGACCCACTCGATGTCGTCGTGGAGGACCGGTAGCGCGGCACGCGCGGCGTCGCCGGTGCCGAGCGGCTCCGCCTGCCAGGCAATGCCGGCGCGGGCGCTGTATGGCTGGCGCAGCGCCTCGGAGGTCGGGCCGAGCGTGAGGATGATCTGTCCCGGCTGAATCGCCTCGGCGGCGCGGACGACGTGCTCGATCATCGGCAGCCCGGCGAGGGGGTGGAGCACCTTCGGCAGCGCCGATCGCATGCGCGTGCCACGGCCGGCCGTCAGGATGACGATGGCGACGTCCGCATTCCCGCCGCCATACGGCGGCCGGCTATCGGGAGGTTCCGTGGAAGATGTACTACCGTCTGAGTCCAAGAGCCTCGATCACCACTGAGGTCCGCCGCCGGCCGCGCCACCATCGTCGCGATGGTAGTTCGCGGGCCAGGATTCGAACCTGGAACAAAGGCTCCAAAGGCCCTTGTGATACCGTTTCACCACCCGCGACCGACGACCCTAAGTGTAGCAAATGGCCGCCGGCCGCCCGATTCGGCAGCTAGACGCCGAGCGCGTCCTTCACCCGCGAGAAGAAGCCCTTCTCCTTCGGCATCTCGACCTCGCGGCCCAGCGACGTGTCGAGCTGCTCGAAGAGGTCGCGCTGCTCCGGGCTGAGGTCGCGTGGGATGACGACGTAAACGGTCACAATCTGGTCGCCGCGGTCTCCGCCGCGAATGTCCGGCACGCCCTTGCCGCGCAGCTTGAACTGCTGGCTCGGCTGCGTCCCGGCCGGCAGCACGAACTCCAGCGGGCCATCCACGGACGGAATCTCGATCTCGTCGCCCAGCGTCGCCTGCGCGACGGTAACGGGCAGGTCGAACAGGATGTGCTTGCCGCTCCGGCCGAGCTGCGGGTGCGGCTTGACCTTCAGCGTGACGAACAGGTTACCCGGCACGCCGTCGCGGATCTGCTCGCCCTGACCGCTCAGCCGCAGCGTCGACTGCTCGTCGACACCTGGCGGGACCGTCACGACGATCTTGCGCCGCTTCGACTGCCGCCCGCGCCCGTGGCAGGTCGGGCAGGGATCGGAGACAACGACTCCCTCGCCGCCGCAGCGGTCACAGGTCGTCGCCGTCATGAATTGGCCGAGGATCGTGTTCTGAACGCGGCGCACCTCGCCGCTGCCGTTGCAGGCCGGGCAGGTCTGCGGCGTGGCGCCATCACGCATGCGCGTGCCGTGGCAGTCATCGCACGGTTCGTAGCGGTTGACTTCGACCTCCTTCTCGGCGCCGAAGACGGCCTCCTCGAAGGTCAGGTTGATCGTCGTCTTGATGTCGCCGCCGCGCGGGACCTGGCGCTGGCGCCGGCCGGTCGCCGCGCCGCCGCCGAAGAACGTTTCGAACAGGTCGCCGAACGGCGAGCCGCCGAAGCCGAATGGGTCACCCGTCGCTCCGGCGCCCGCGCCGGTGAACGCGGCGTGACCGAAGCGGTCGTAGGCCGCGCGGCGGTCGGGATCGCTGAGAACCTCGTTCGCCTCGTTGATCTCCTTGAACCGCTCTTCGGCATCGCCGTTCTTGTTGATATCGGGGTGGTATTTGCGCGCCAGCCGCCGGTAGGACCGTTTGATCTCCTCGGCCGACGCGGTGCGGGAGACCTCCAGCACCTCATAGTAGTCGCGCTTCTGCTCCATCGCGTCGTTCACCCGTAGCTGTTCTGTGATCGCAAGGTTGTGAGCCGGCGCGGCTAGACGCCAACCTCGCGGTTCGCGCCGCGCCGAAAAAGAATCATAGCACCGGCGGGCCTCATAGCACCGCGCTCGGCGTAGCGGGTAGCTTTGGGCCGGACGTCCGGAAGCTAATCAACCCGGGAGTGTGGGAGCGAATGGCAGAGGTCGAGCAGGTGCGGGTCGAGCCGCTGAAGCGCATCCTTGGCTGGGACGACATCCAACGCAACGTCGAGGAGATCGCCGACCGGCTGCGCGACGACTACGACACAATGCTCGTCATCACCCGCGGTGGGATTATCCCCGCCTGTCTGAT
>DAOKZM010000358.1:0-948 GCA_035325665.1 Thermomicrobiales bacterium
CAGGCACGAGCGTCCCTCCGCGCGATTGCCGGGATGGTCGCGCCGTTCGCCTGAGCGCGGCGGCGGCCGCCGCGATACGATGTCCGGCACATGACGGGCGAGATGGGAGGATTGGCCAGCGATGATCGACCCGACAACCCGCAGGCTGCACGACGACGCGGTCGTCGTCGACGCGCACTCGGACGTGTTTTGCGACGTGACCCGGCGGCGGCTGCTCGGCGAGACGGAGGTGCTCGCTCGCCTCCATGTCCCCGCCTGGCGGGAGGCCGGCGTCGATGTCGTCGTCACGACCCTCTTCACCGAGGAGGAGCACAAGCCCGACCGGGCGCTCCGGCGGGCCGTCACCCTGATGGGCTCGGCGCTGGCCGACATCGACGAGACCCCCGACGTCGCGCTCTGCCGGACGCATGCCGAGATCGACACCACCCTCGCCGCGGGCCGGATCGCCTTCGTCCTGGCGATGGAGGGCGGCGAGCCGGTCCAGGATGGCATCGCCTCGCTGCGGATGTTCTACGAGCTAGGCGTGCGCGTGTTCGGGTTGACCTGGAACCAGCGCAACCTGCTGGCGGAGGGGATCGGCGAGGCGCGGGCCGGGGGCGGGCTGACCGAGCTTGGCCGCGAGATGGTCGCCGAAGCCAACCGGCTCGGCATCCTGCTCGACGCGTCGCACCTGTCGGTGAAGTCGTTCTGGGACCTGATCGAGATCAGCACGCGACCGGTGATCGCCTCGCACTCGAACGCCACCGCGCTGTGCGCCCACCCGCGCAACATCGACGACGAACAGATCCGGGCGATCGTCGCCTCCGGCGGGGTGATCGGGGTCAACGCCGTCGCGAAGTTCATCGCCGACGACCCGGCCGAGGCGAGCATCGACCGGATGCTCGACCACCTCGACCATATCGTCTCGGTCGCCGGGGTCGAGAACGTCGCGCTCGGACCGGACTTTGT
>DAOKZM010000358.1:958-3645 GCA_035325665.1 Thermomicrobiales bacterium
ACCTGCGGACCGGCCCCGACGCGCCCTTCGACGACGCGCCGGGCATCGCGCCGACCGGGTTCGCGACGATCACCGACCTGCCGAACGTCACCGCCGGGCTGCTGACGCGAGGCTACGACGAGGCGGCGGTGCGCGGCATCCTCGGAGGCAACATGCTGCGGCTCCTGGACACGGTGATGGCGGGGTAGCCGCGGATCAGCGGCTGGGGCAGGCGCCCCACAAGCCGCGCCCCTCCTCACGCGCCTGACGCTCGGCGACGCGAAGCTCGTCCACATGGGCGAGGTCGGGCGGGAAGGTCACGGCGTTCGCGTACCCCTCCTCGACCAGCCGCAGGTTGACGAAGACGCGCTCGCCGGTCGCCGGGTCGCGGACGTACACGTAGCGCAGCAGCCGGCCGAAACGGTCGCGGTTACTGACGTCGCGGACCAGATCGACCTCCTGGCCGCCGACGAGCCGCGCGTTCTCCTTGCTCGCCTCCGGGCCAAAGCATTCGACCGGGTAGTCCGGCCGGACCGACTCCGGGGCATCCACGCCGATGTAGCGCAGCCGCTCGACCCGGCCGGCGATCTCGACCATGATCGTGTCGCCGTCCACGACCCGCTCGACCCAGGCGAGCTCGCCTGCGGTGTCCGCGGTGGTGGCTTCAGCCGTCACGGCCGGCGGCGTCTGGCCGTCCGCTCCGTCAGTCTGCGTCGCGCGGTCGGAGAGCGACGCCCGGGTGGCGGTCGGGCCGCTGACCGGCGCGCGTGCCGGCGTGGCCGGCGTCGCCTCGCAGGCCAGGCTCGCCAGCGCCGCGACCAGCAGGCAGACGATCCACCAGCGTCGGTTCAACCCAGGTCCCCTCCGATCTCCGACAGTCTGCCACGCCGCCGTCCCGGCTCGCCGGACGGCGTAGGATTCAAGGGGATAGGAGACTACCGATGAGAGAAACAGCCGCCAAGTTCGCCCCGGACATGCCACTGCGGACGATCGACGGCCAGGCCGTCCGGATGTCCGAGATCTGGCGCGAGGGCACGACCGCGTTCACCTTCATCCGCTATCTGTCCTGCATCTTCTGCAAGGAACAGGTCCGCTCGTACCAGCCAGCAGGCACGGAGCTGGAACGCGCCAGTCTGCGCGTCGTCATCGTCTCTCCGGCATCGGTCGAGGATACGGCGCTCTTCGCCTCGTCGCTGGACCTACCGTTCCCGGTCTACTGCGACCCGGACCAGTCGGCCTACGCCGCCTACGGGTTCGAGAAGGGTTCGATCGGTCAAATGATCAACCCGCGGATCGTGGCCCGCGGGGTGCAGGCAACGCTGCGCGGCAACTTCCTGGCTCCGCCGAAGGGCGGCGACCCGCGCCAGCTACCGGGGACGGCGATCGTCGCCCCGGATGGTCGGCTCGTCCATCACCACATCGCCCGCGACGCGTCCGACTACCTCAGCCTCGACGAGCTGTTGGACGTCGCGCGACGCCTCGACGTGGAGGCAGCCGTCTAGCCACCGGGCGGAGCGCCGGTGAACGCCGCGTCGTCGGCCACCCGCGTCTCGCGGACCAGCAGCGCGAGGATGAGCGACGCGCCCAGCCCAACGCCGGCCAGGATATACGACGTGTACTCGAAGCCGAGCGCGTCGGTCAGGCTGCCGACTGCCAGCGGTCCGCCGGCCCGGCCGGAGTCGCCGATCAGTCGCCAGATGCCGAGGAACTCGCCGGTCGCGCCCGGCGGCGCGAGGTCCGCGCCGAGCGTCATCATCGTCCCGCTGCCCAGCCCGTTCCCCAGCCCGATCAGCATCGCCGCGCCCATCAGCGTCAGGTAGCCGGTGGTGAACGGGATCAGGACCATCCCGACCGGCATGACCGCGAACGACGGCACTGCGGCGACCTTGCGGCCGAAGTGGTCCATCAGGTAACCGGCCGGGACGAACAGGATCATATCCACGCTCGACGCCGCCGACTGGATCAGCCCGACCTGGCCGGCGTCCAGCCCGAGGACCGACAGCCCGTAGAACGGGATGATCGTCTGCCGCCCGGCGCGAATCATCTGCGCGAACGTCTGGGCGACGCTCGCCGCGCTGAGGTCGCGCCAGTTCGTCCGCACCATCTCGCGCACCAGCCCCCAGCGGACGTGACGCTCGGAGTGGACGACGACGCGGGTGTCCTGGACGAACACGAATGACACTACCAGCGCGGCGATACCGAGCATCCCGGCGACGAGGAACGAGGCCGACAGGCCGAACCAGTCGCCGATCAACCCGCCGATTGCCGGCCCGCCGAAGACGCCGATCCGGTTGATGCCGCCGAAGACAGAGATTGCCCGGCCACGCTGGCGCGGGTCGATCGACTCGGTGATGAACGCATGGCGTGAGAGTCCCCACATCGCCGTCCCAACCCCGGCCACGAGCCGAAGGGCGATGAGCTGGTTGACGTCGGTGGCCAGCGCCAGCGCCAGCGTCGCGAAGCCGACGAACGACGCGCCAAGGATCATCGTCGGCTTCAGCCCGATCCGACCCAACAGCATCCCGGCCGGCAGGTCGGCCACCAGCGTGCCGATACCCGAGGCGGCCAGCACCAGGCTGGCGAGGGCGAACGAGACGTCGAACGAGAGCGCGAACGCCGGCAGCGTCGGCAGCAGCAGCCCCTCGGCCAGAGCCAGCAACGCGGTCGGGACGTAGACGGGAAGCAGCAGCGCCCGTCGGGTTGCGCGC